>JBEIFN010000236.1:0-4385 GCA_040382435.1 Alphaproteobacteria bacterium | reverse complement strand
CTGGCGGAGCCTGCACCGGATGCGCCGCGTGCGGACGACCTGCGTCCCTCGGAGCTGCTCGTGGCCGCCGCCCTCGCGGGCGTTCTGGTCGACGGCGGCCTCGACGCGACGCGATGGGTCGAGGCGGTCGAGCATGAGGTGGCTTGGCTGCTGCAGGACTCGGCCTTCCTCGACCATGAGGCGGCGGAGCACGCGGACCCGGCCGGTGCGCACACGGGAGGTTCGCCATGATCTTGGGCGTCGTGCTGCTTACGCTCCCTCTCCTCGCCGCCGCCCTCGCCACGCTGCCGCGCGTTGGGGCTTACCTCGCGCATGGCCTGGCGTGGCTGCATCTCGCGCTGGTGCTCGCTGCGTTCGTCGTTGGCGCTCGTCCCGTCGACGTCGCTTGGATGCCCGCGCTCGGTGCCCGTTTGCTCTTTGCGTTCGACCCACTCGCGCTCGGCTTTCTGCTGTTGTCGTCGCTGCACGCGGCGGTGGCGCTGCTCGGGATCGAGAGCCCGGGCGTCCGGGGCCGTCGGTCGGCGCGGTCGTTGGTGCTCGTGCAGTCCGCGGCGCTCGCCGGGGTCTGGTCGGCGCAAGATCTGTTGACGTTCTTCCTCGCGTGGGAGGCGACCCTCCCCGCCCAGCACGCGCTGACCGCGGGCTACGGGGGAGGACCGGAGCGCCGCGGTGCGGCCGCCCGGGTGACGCTGACGCTGCTGGCGGGAGGGCTACCGCTGCTGCTCGCGGCGGTGAGTCTTGCGGCCGCGGGCGCTCCGATGACGGTCCCGTCGCTTGCTTCGCCGCTTGCGTGGCAGACGCAGGCCGTGGTCGGGGCGTGGCTCGCCGCCGGTTTGGCCGCCAAGGTCCCGGTGCCGCCGCTGCATGCTTGGATGGTTCGCGTGATGCCAGAGGCCCCGCCGTACGTCGGCGCCTGGACGGTGGGCTTCAAGCTCGGCGCCTTCGGCGTCTTTCGATGGCTGCTCCCGATGGCGCCCGACTGGGTCGCGGCCAACGCCACCGCGTTCGCCGGGGTCGGCGCGCTCGGTGTGGTCTGGGGTGGGATGCTCGCCTTCGCCCAGCCGGGTCTACGCAGGATGATCGCCTTCCTCTCGCTGAGCCATGCCGGTCTCGTCCTGCTCGGCGCGACCTCGCCGGACGCGCTCGCGCGGCAGGGCGCGCTCGGCTTGTTGCTGACCTTTCCCCTCGGTGCCTCGGGGATGGCGTGGATGGCGGGCATGTTGACCGACCGCTTGGGTACGACGGACCGCGCGGGTTTGGGCGGGCTCGGCGTGACGATGCCCAGATTTACGACGCTTTTCCTCGTGTTTTCTGCCACCACGCTCGGCGTGCCGCTGACAGCCGCGTTCCCCGCGGAGCTCGCGCTGGTGGTCGGCGCGTTCGGGGCGCAGCCGGGCCTTGTCGTCTTTGCGCTGCTCGGACTTGGTCTTGGCGCAGCTGCGCTGGGCCAGTTCGTCGTGGACGCCTTCACCGGGCCGGCCCGCGGACCTGCCGCGGCGCAGTGTCCCGACCTGACCTCGCGCGAGGTGGGCCTGTTGCTGCCGCTCGCGGCCCTCGCGGTGATCGGAGGCTTCTGGCCCGGGTGGCTCGCGTGGCTGACGTAGGGCGCGGCGGCGTCAGGGGTCCGCGATGTCGGGGTTGCACCTACAGCTTCAGCCACTGCCACCGGCGGAACGCAAGCGCGAGCGTCACCGCGAGGCCGAACATCCCCGCCATCACTGCCGGGTAGCCGTAGGGCCACGAGAGCTCGGGCATGTAGGCGAAGTTCATGCCGTAGATCCCCACGATGAACGTGAGCGGGGAGAAGATCGTCGAGACGACCGTAAGCAGTCGGATCACCTGATTCATCGACTGGTTGAGGACGGCGAGGTTGAGCTCGAGCGCGACGCTGGCGCGCTCTCGCAGCGCGTCGAGCTGTTCGGCAGCGGCGTCGAGGTGGTCGACGACGTCGACGAAGTAGGCGGTCTCGGACGGTCCCATCCACCCCTCGGCGGCGCGCTTGAGGTCGGAGACGGCGGTCCTGACCGGTCCGAGGGCGGAACGGAGCGCGTTCAGGTCTTCCTTGACGCGGAGGAACGCAGGGATCAGCTCGGGATCGCGGCCGCGGACGGCGGAGTCCTCCAGACGGTCGACCGCGAGCTCAAGCGCGTCGAGGGCGACCAGATCGTCGTCGACCACCGCGTCGATCAGCCCGTGTAGAACACCGTCCGCGCCGCGTTCGCGCAAGCCGCGGTCGGTCGTGAGGCGGCCACGCAGGTCGCCGAAGGGATCACCTGCCGCCTCCTGAAAACTCACGACGAGGCCGGGCTGCCGCACGATCGACAACGACTCGACCACGATCGGCTCGTGGTTTGCGGCCGCTCGTGGCTGTAGGCAGCGGATCAACAAGAACACCGTCGATCCCGTCACTTCGACCCGCGGCCGCGACCCGGGGTGCAGGATGTCCTCGATCATCAGCGGCGAGGCGCCCGCGTGGCGCGCAACGGCGGCGACCAAGGCGGCGTCGTGCACGCCATCGACCTCGACCCACACCGTCTGGTGGGGGCCTCTCGCCGCGAGCGCGTCCTCGACCGATGCATCTGCCACGCTGTGGTGGTGGTCGGGATCGAACCGATGGATGCGTAGCTTGACCTCGGCGGTGCGTAGCGGGCCGACGTAGGTCGCCGCGCCGGGGGCTGCGCCCGGGTTGAGGACGCGCCCGCTCCGCTTTCTCTTGGACCTCGTCATCGGGGGCCTCCTGGTGGCAGCGCGGGGGAGACGTCGATCGGCGTCACGGGACGGCTGCGGTCACGGCACAGCGCGCGCCGAGATCGGGGAGCTTGGCCTCGACGGGGACGCCCGCACGGACCGCGGCCCGCCGCTCTTGCGCGCTGCGCAACATGTGGCTCCCACCGCGCACCGCGCGTCGGCTGCCATCGCCCTCGGTCGCCTTGGGGTCGGTCGCACCGTGCCGGGCGTAGGCGTCGGCGGACCAGACGTCGGAGGTCCACTCCGAGACGTTGCCGGTGAGGTGGAAGTGCCCGAAGGGACCGGGGTCGCTGTGGTCCGACCACGTCCGCAGCGGCTCGTCGCCGCACCCGTCGGGCAGCTCGGCGACGCGCTGCGGGTGCCCGTCGGCCTGCAGCGTGGGGTAGCCGCAGCTTGGATGCGGACCTTCGGTGTCAGGCCAGATCCGGTGGTTCGGACCCCGCGCGGCGTACTCCCACTCGGCCTCGGTGGGCAGGCGCGCGCCGAGGAACGCGCAGACTGCGTCCGCGCCGACCGCCGTCAGCCCGATCGCTGGCATGTGCCCTTTGCCCGGCGCCCCGACCGTGCCGGTCGTCGCGTCGAGCGCGCCATCGGCCGGGCAGGCTTGGGCGCGGACGCACGCGGCGTACAGGTCGGCGGTGACCTCGTGCTGCATCATCCAGAACGACGCGACGGTGACCTCGTGGACCGGGCCCTCGTGGGGGAGTGCGGTCGGCTCATGGTTGGGCTCGCTCGCGGACGTCGCCTGCGCTCCCATCGGAAACGTGCCGCCGGGAACGGGCAGAAAGCAGACAGACTTGTTGCCGC
This sequence comes from Alphaproteobacteria bacterium, assembly GCA_040382435.1. Classification (GTDB taxonomy): domain Bacteria; phylum Myxococcota_A; class UBA796; order UBA796; genus JBEIFN01. The sequence goes on along the minus strand of JBEIFN010000236.1, from coordinate 830 downwards.
CGCGCGGTCCCATCATCGCGCACGACCAGGCGGCCGGGTCGAACCCGGCGCGTGGGTCGGCCACGGGAAGCAGGCTCGGGCTCCCCCCCGCGCCACCGGGCCCGGTCTTGGAGGTGCCGCTCGTCCCTGCCGGTGGTTCGTTGGGCGCGGGCTGCCCTGAGGCGAGCGTCGGGTCGGTCCCCTTCGCGATCTCCGCACCATCGGCCACCCCGTCGCCGTCGGTGTCACGGCGGAGCGGGTCGGTGCCGTAGTGGCACGCCTCCTGCGCGTCGTTCTTGCCGTCGCCATCGGAGTCTGCGAGCTTTGGATCGGTGCCTCGCCGGGCCTCTTCGGCGTCGGAGAGCGCGTCACCGTCGGTGTCGGGCCCTTGGACGGGGCCGCACGGCTCCTTGGGGGCAGGGCCGAGCGGGACGTCGTGCTTCGCCGCCTCGGGCGTCGGCCCGCCGCATCCGGCGAGCGCTGTGACCAGCCCGAGCGCGCAAGACGCCCGGCGGAGCATCAGTTCGCGGCCTGATAGACGAAGTCGACCCGGAAGCTGGGTTGCCCCTCGTCGTCGGTCTCGCAGGCGTCGGTCTCCGCGCGCTGCCAAGTCGCCTGCAAGCGGTCGGCGACGGGCTCGAGCACCGCCACCTCGCTGGACGCCTCGCAGCCGTTCGCGTCGAGCAGCTCGGCGTGGAACAGCCCGACATCGAGCACGTCGGGGATCGCGCAACGCTTGCCCGGTCGCTGCCAGGTCTGGGTCAGCTCGGTCGTGCCGGTGCGCGGCGCGCAGATCACGGTGGTGATCAGCGCTTCGTCGTCGCCGTCGTAGGCGGCGTAGACCAGCGGGT
>JBEIFN010000235.1:0-4407 GCA_040382435.1 Alphaproteobacteria bacterium | reverse complement strand
GTGTTGGCCGCGGAAGTCGTGCAGGGTCCCCGGGTCGCGGACGGGCAGGCGGGCAGACGGAGCGTGGGCCATCGAACCTCCGCGCGCCACGTAGCGCGTCCGCGTGCCGACGTCCTCGGACGCAGCATGTTGCAGGGTGCATGACCACGGCCTACCGGATCCCCATGGGCATTGACCACGTCCTTCCCTCTCTGCTCGACACCCTCGACGCGGCGACGCCCGGGGCGGCGCGTCTCGCCCGCGACCCGCTGGGTGCGGTCCGCGCGTGGACGTCGCCCGACGACCGCGAGGTTTTTGCCTTCTACGCCGCAGGTTTGGCGTTCGGACGCGTCGACCTCTTCCTCCCCGTCCTCGACCGAATCGCCGAGCGGATGCGTCGCGTCGGAGGCCCGTCGGCCTTCCTCGACGCCCCCGACCGCCGCGGCGCCTTCGACGGAATCGCCTACCGGTGGGTCAGGCCTGCCGACCTCGACGCGCTCACGCTCGGCCTCGCGCGCACGCGTCAACGCTACGGCACGCTGGAGGCGGCTTTTGGCGCGACGGACGCGCCTACCGTCGAGCGGCTCAGCCTCGGCATGCGCCGGCTGCGAGCGGCCGCGTCGCCCGACGATCCCCCGTCCCGCGCCGTCAAGCACCTGCTGCCCGACGTCGGCGGCGCCTCCGCCAGCAAGCGCGCTTGGTTGCTGCTCCGATGGCTCGCGCGCCCTGACGACGGCGTGGACCTCGGCCTGTGGCCAACGTTCTCACCGGCCACCCTTCAGATGCCCGTCGACGTCCACGTGGGACGCGTCGGCTGGTTGCTCGGGCTGCTCGATCGTCCCGACCCGAGCGCACGTGCCAGCGCGCAGATCACCGCGGCCTTGCGTCGTTGGCGACCGCACGACCCCGTCGCGTGGGACTTCGCCCTCGCGCACGTGGGCATCACTTCCGGGTGCCACGGCCGCGCCGACGCGGTGACCTGCCGCCCTTGCCCGGTTCGCCCAGCATGCCGCGAAGGACGAACCGTCGAGCCCGCCCCGGACGCCGCCGACCCGCCGCCTCAGCGGTAGGTCTGGTCGAACTCCTTGATGATGTCTTCGGTCAGGTCCGTGATCGTGGGACCGACGAAGTACGTCGCGCTCTTGTCGAACATCAGCGCGCAACCCTTGCGCGCACCGACCTGCGTGGCGACGGTCGCGAAACGCTCCTGAAGCGAGGCCGCAGAAGTGTTGTAGTACGCCTGCAGTTCCTGCTCGCGCCCGCCGAACGTCGACTCGAGCGCGGCTTGCTTCTGCTCGAGCTCAGCACCTCGCTTGGCGAGCGCCTCGGGGCTGAGGATCTTGGCCTCGGCTTGGCCCTGGAACTCCTCCACCTCCTTCTTGAAGGCGGCCTGGGCCTTCTCGAGGTCGGCCTGGAGTGCTGCGACGCGATCCTCCAGCTCCTTCTCGAGCTTCTTGCCCTGCGACACCTCGTGCAGCGCGTACTCCGCGTTCACGATGCAGATCCGGTCCGACGCCATCGCGCCAACCGAAGCGGTGGACAGGTTGAAGAGGACGAACAAACGACCCAACATCAGACGCTCCCAGCGAACCCGCCGCGCATATCGCGGGCGCGACCTCGCGTCACCGCGAACCCGGGACCGGCCCTTCGGCGTCCCGCGGCGCCTCGCCGAACAGGCCGAGCTGCGCGCGCGCGGCGTCGAGCTCGACCGGGAACGGCCCACCCAGGCACGCGTGGCACGCCGGCGTTGGCCCGATCGAGGTCAACCAGGCCCCGAGCGCGAGGCCGACGCCGCTGGCGAACGCCCAAGCGCCGCGGCCAGCGTGCCCGGCGAGGCCGTACGGGCAGGGCTGTTCGTCGGCGACGAGCCAGCGCACATGGACCGCCAACGCCCCGGCGTCGAGCAGCGCGACAGCGCGCTCGGCCGCACCGTCGGACCAACGGGATGCGACGGCGACGAGGGTACGCCCGCGGACGTCGCCAGGCCAACACACACCGCCGACAAACGGGTCGAGACGGGGCAGCCCCGCGGCCGCCGCGAGCCCCTCTGCGGCAGCGACGTCGGCGTCCAGCGACACCACCGCGTCGGCCGACGCGACGGGCGCTTGGCCCCACAGGACGCCGCCACCCTGTCGGCGAACGTCGCGCACCGTGCCATGGCCAACCTGCGCGGTCGCCGCCATGCCCCCGGCGACGCGTAGCGCGCACGGGGTCGGCGAACGCGGCCGGAAGGGACGGAGCGACGCCGGCCCCTGGTCGTCGACGATCCACACCTCCCCGGGCGCGAGCTCACGCACGGCCTGGAAGGGCCACGAGGCGAGCGCGTCGCGGTGCGTCGCCACAGCGTAGCGGCCGTCGTTCGCGGCGACGAACAGCTCACAGAAGCCCCACGGATCGCGCGCCGCCACCAACCAGTCGGGCGTGACGACGGCGAGGCGGAAGCGACCGTGCAGCGCCCCGATCGCGTCGACGATCTGGTGCACCCGGGCCCGCTGCGTCGACCGCGCCAGCGCTTGAAGCCACGCTGCCTCGGCCTCGCCGCCGGGGACGTGCAGCGCACGCGCGCCTGCGCCGGGGCGTGCCACCGCGCCGTCGATGACGACAGCGATCGGATCGCCGTCGATCCGCGCCAGCCCGAGGCGCGGCTCGGGCTCGCACAGGCCGAGCGCGGCGTCCTCGTCGACCGCACCATGGACGCGATGGGACACAGCGAGCGCGCGTCCCGCGTCCCAGGTCGAAATCGCCGACGACGCCGTGCGCAGCTCGTCCACAAGCCCCCGTCGCCGGCGGACCGAAGCCTCGTCGCCCGCTGCACCGCCGGTCGTCCCGGAGACCGGTGCGACCCGGAGACCGACGACGTCGAACACGCCGTGCTGCCCGTGCCCGGTCACCCCGAGACCGGAGACGGCGTGCCGTGCGGCGCCAGCACCCACGACCGCGACGAACGCGACCTCCGTCATCCCGACCTCCCCGTTGGCCCTAACGTCTCTCTGGGCCGCGCGACGACGCTGGCGGACAGAGAGCGTCCCCCAGCCCCGCCGCACGCGTTACGGCGCGCCGATGATGCTCAGCCTGCTCCTCCTTGCCTGCACGCCCCCCGACGCCACGCGTCCGACCGCCCTCTGGCGCACCGACGAAGGGCTGTTCGGTCGACCGTTCCCGTCCGACGCCCGGCTGACCGATGCCGGAGGACTCGACTGGAGCGAGCTTCCCAACCCGACGGGGATCGCGGTCGTCGAACAGATCAAGGCCATGGCGGCCGAGCGTCCCGGCGCCAGCCTCGCCGCGCCCGTCTACATGCGCCTCAGCGCGCCGCCCGACCTGCGCCTCCCGCTCGATCCCTCGGCGTCGGCCACGGCCTCCAGTCCGCTGCAGATCGTCGACGTCGATCCGCGCTCCCCCACCTACGGGCAGCGCGTCCCGCTGGTGGCTGAGTTCCGCGCTGAACCTGGCGCCTGGTACGACGCCAACCTGCTCGCCTTCGCCCCCCTGCCCGGCACCCCGTTGCGTCCGCGCACGACCTACGCGGCGATCGTCACCACGGCGCTCGCGACCGCCGACGCCGGGTTCCTCGACGCGTGGGCCGACGACCCGACCCTGGAGCCCCTGCGCGCCGCCCTCCCCGACCTCGGCTTGCGGGCCGCTGACCTCGCGTCCGCCACGGTGTTCACGACGCTCGACCCCACCGCCGAGCTCGACCGCATCGCGCGTTTCCTCGACGAGCGCGTGTCGGCCCCGACCTTCGGCGACGTCTCGTACCTGACGACCATCGGCGCGTACGAGGAGTACCGCACGCAGACGACCGTCCCCATCTTCATGTCGGGCACCAAGCCCTACGCCGACGCGGGCGGCCGGTTCGTGTTCCGCGACGACGGGTTGCCCGAGATCCAGGCGTGGGAGCCGCTTCGCGTCGCGTTGATCCCACCGATCGAGCGCAGCAGCCCGCCCGACGGCGGCTGGCCGCTGCTGATCAGCCTGCACGGCACGGGCGGCGACTGGCTCAACGTCGCGGGGAGCAACAGCCCATTCGAGATCGCCCAATGGGCCGCCGAGCTCGGCGTCGTCACGCTCTCCTGGGACCTTCCCCTGCACGGGGCGCGCAGCACGCCCGACACGATCATCGACCTGCACTCGTTCAACATCCTGCAGCCCGAGTCCGCGCTGCACATGCACCGGCAGGCGGCGAGCGAGCTGCTCTACGTCCTCGAAGCGCTCGAGGACGGTGCGTCCTTCACGCTGCCGTCGGGCGAAGTGCTGACGATCGATCCCGATCGGATCGCGTTCATCGGCCACAGCCAGGGCGGCCTGACCGGCGCGATCGCCGCGCCTTGGTTCGGGGGCCGCGTGCGCGGCGCGCTGTTGAGCGGCACGGGGGGGATGCTCGCGATCACGGCCGTCGAGCGCGACCGCGACTACGACTTCCCGGCG
>JBEIFN010000234.1:0-4413 GCA_040382435.1 Alphaproteobacteria bacterium | reverse complement strand
TCGCCCACGAGATCGCGCATCAATGGTTCGGCGACCTGTTGACCTGCAACGGGTGGCGCGAGCTGTGGCTCAATGAAGGTTTTGCAACGTTCTACGCCGCACGATGGGCAGAGGCGACCCGAGGTGCCGAGACCTACGCCGCCTCGGTGCGCGGCTGGCAAGCCGCGAGCGTCGACGTCGACCACGCGGTCGCCGCGCGGGCTTGGTCGGCCAAGGACGACACCCCGAACGCCGCGGTCTACGTCCGGGGAGCGAGCGTCCTCCACGCACTGCGCGTGCTGCTCGGCACCGAGCGCTACGACGCCGCGGTCGCCGACTACGTCGCCAAGCACACGCACCAGCTGGTGGAGACCGACCAGCTGCGTCGCGCCTTCGAAGCCCAAGCCGGCCGTAGCTTGGCCTGGCTGTTCGACCGCTACATCCATCAGGTCGGCGTCCCCACGTTGACGACACGGTGGAGCGTGCGCGACGGGCGCCTCGCGGTCACGGTCACGCAAGCCGACACCGACGGCGGCTGGCGCGGGCCCGTCGAGATCAGCTGGAGCGACGCGGACGGCGCAGTCCACGCCGCCACGCTCGAGGTCGACGGCCAGGGCGGCGTGTTCGGTGCGGACGCACCGCACGGCGTGCGCTGGGTGATGGTCGACCCCCAAGGAGGCGTCCTCGGAAAGTGGACGCGCGAGCAGCCGACCGCCGCGTGGGCGGCGCAAGCCACCGAGGCCCCCGACGCGTTCGCTCGTCTTGAGGCGATCGACGCGCTCGGCAAGGCGACCTCCGACCGCGCCGTGGCGATCTCCACCCTCGCGACCGTCGCGCTGGATCTGCACCGGATGTCGCCAGAGGCACCCGCCGACCTCGAAGCCCGCACGCTCGCGGTTGCCGCGATCCGCGCCCTCGGCGCGCAAGGCACGCCAGAAGCCCAGCGAGCCCTGCTCGCGATCCCCGATGCCCTCGGTCCTCGGACGCGCGAGGCCATCGCGTCCGCGCTCACGGCCTTCCCCACAGACCCCACCGCCGCCAAGTGGCTGCGCGACCACGCCGAACGCGACGCCTCGACCGTGGTGCGGGCCAAGGCCCTCGAAGCGCTCAGCGACGTGGTTCCCGCCGACGCGCTGCGCCTCGCACGCGCCGCGATCGGTCGAGCCGATCCGACCCGCGCGATCCACGCGGTCGCCGCCGGCGTGCTCGGCGACCACGGCGACGCCGCCGACCTCGCAAGGCTCAGCAAGCTCCTCGACGCGGGCGACCGAACGGTCCAACACAGCGCCGGTTGGGCGTCGGTCGCGCTGGCCGTCGACGCGCCCGACGCCGCCCGACACACCCTCGCCGCCACGTTGGCCACGTGGCTCGACCACAGCGACCTCCGCACCCGCCAGACCGCGATCCGCCTGCTCGGCGAGCTGGGCGATGACACCGCGTCGGGAGCGCTCGAAACCTTGGCGCGAAACACCACGTTGACCGAGTTGGCTACCGCCGCCCGCGAAGCCGTCCGGACGATCGCCCGCGCGCAGCAACGATCGAAGGACCCGAACGCGGTCGCCGAGCTGAAGGCCGAGATCAAGCAGCTGCACGAACGCCTCGACGCCCTCGAGGCCAAGGAGTCGCCGTGACCCGGATGTCCCTCCTGCTCCCGCTCGCGTTCGGCTGCGCTGGCGCCGAGAACGTCCATGTCGCCGGTCTGACCGTGACGCTCGGGACGTCGGGCCGGCTCGACCTGCTTGGCACCTACGGACAGTGGCGCGGGTTGGCCGCCCACCCCGGTCCAACGGTCGACGTCGAGGCGGAGTTCAACCTCGGCAGCTTCCGCTTCGACGAAGGCGTGGGCTCGCTCCCTCCCGCCGTCACGTTCACCGGCGTCTACGCCGATGGCGACGACGCCGTCGCGGTCGCCGACGAAGGGGAGCTGCGCATCGCCGCCGACGCGCTCGGGGGATGGTCCCTCACGTGGTCGGAGCCGGGCGCGCTGGGGATGTCGTGGGACTTGGCGCCCGACGACGCCTTCGTCGGCCTCGGCTCGCACGCACAAGACGTCGAGCATCGCGGAGAAGCCTTCCCGCTGTGGGTGAGCGAGCCCGGCATCGGAAAGTCGAGCACCGATGTCCCCACCGAGGACTGGTACCTGACCGGCACCAAGCACGCGTCGTCGTATCCGCAGCCCTGGATCGTCCGTCCGAACCAGCCGTCCGGCACGCTGATCGAGACCTCCACGCGCGTCGACGTCGATCTCGGCGCGTCCAACCCCGACCGTTGGTCGGCCTTTGCCTGGAATGACGCCACCTTCACCCTCCTCGAGGCCCCCGACCCGCGCGCCCTCGTCTCCGCCTACAGCAACCACCACGGTCGACCACGGCAGGTACCGGCCTGGGCGCTCGCGCCGTGGGTCGACGCCGTCCGCGGCGAGGCGCGCGTCACCGAGGTCGCCAACCGGATGCGCGCCGCCCACGCGCCGGTCGGCGTCGTCTGGACCGAGGACTGGAAGGGCGCGAACGAGACCGCGACCGGCTACCGGCTCTCGGAAGAATGGACGCTCGATCGGGCCTTGTACCCGAACGCCGAGGCGATGGCGGCGATGCTCCACGGGCTCGGCATGCGATGGTTCGCCTACTTCGCGCCGTTCGTCGGCTTGACCGCGACCTCAGGCGCCGAAGCCCAGGCCGAAGGTGCGACGATCACGACCGCTCAGGGGGACGCGACGTACAGCCACACCGGCGTCACGTTCAAGCCCACCAGCCAAGTCGACGTCTTCGACCCCGCCGGGACGGCGTTCGTGATCTCCCGGATGCAAGCCGCCGTAGACGCCGGATTTGATGGCTGGATGGCCGACTACGGAGAATGGCTGCCCACCGACGCGACCGTCGGTCCCGACAACGACATCGACGGGCTGAGCTTGCACAACGACTACCCCCGGGCGTGGCAGACGCTGTCGGAGCAAGCGCTCGCGCCGACCGACGGTGTCGCCTTCTGCCGGTCGGGGTGGCACGGCTCTGGGGCGGCCTGCCCCGTCGTCTGGGTCGGGGACCAACGGACCAGCTTCGACGCCGATGACGGCCTACCCAGCGTCATCCCGCTCACGCTCGGCTTGTCGTGGGGAGGTGTGGGCGTCGTGACGCACGATGTCGCGGGCTACCAGAGCGTCGGCAACCCGCCGAGCACCGAGGAACTGTGGAACCGCTGGGCCACCCTCGGCGCCTACTCCCCCATTCTGCGGACCCACCACGGCAGCCAAGCCAGCGCGAACTGGCAGTTCGACCAGGACGACGCGACGGTCGCCGCCTTCGCGGCCGCAGGTCGCGCCCACATGGTCCTGTTCCCCTACCGGTACGGTTTGGCTGCACGCGCGACCGACAGCGGCATCCCCGTCGTCGAGCCCACCGCTTGGTCGTTCCCCGGTGAGCCCTGGGACCGAACGGATGCGTGGATGCTCGGCCCGTCCTTGCTCGTCGCGCCGGTGCTGGCCGAGGGCGCCCTCGGCCGCGACGTCGCGCTCCCGGCCACCGACGGTCGCTGGTACCGCTGGCCCGACCTGACCGAAGCGGAGAGCGGCTACGTCACCGCGGACTGGACCGACATCCCCGTGTTCCTCGCCCCCGACGCCCTGGTGCCGACCTTCGACGTCATCCCCGAGACGATGGACGACAACGCCGACCCGATGTGGGTCGGTCCAGACGCCGCGGACGCCTCACGGACGCTCATCGCGACGCGGCGCGGCGCGCCGTTCGTCGAGGCAGACGGGACCGCGTACGCCGTGTCGGGGGCCGCTGCAGAGGCCGCGGAGGTCACGGCGACGCTCGCCTCTGGCGAGCTGTCTGCCGGCGGGCTGACGGTTCGGGTGACGGGCGCCACCGAACGCACCTACCGGCTCGTGGTCCGGCCGTGATCAGGGTCGACTTTGCCCGACCCGCGTGCGCGCGATCCAACACGACGCGCCGCCGACGGGGAACTCGCGGCAAGCGCGTGGACGGTCGCCGTAGATGACGCACGGAAAGGGGGCTTCATGGCTTGAGAGGGCGACGCAGTAGCCCTGTGGCCGTGGCAGCTCCCAGCCGCCATGTTCCGACGGCGTCGCGAGGGCCTTGGCGGCGGCGCTGTCGCCCTCCTCGACGCCGACGACGTCAAAACCCTGACGGCAACACGCACCGCACCGCAAGCAGGTCCGTTCGTCCGCGGCCGGCTCCCAGCGATCACACCCCGCCTCCTCGTCCGCGACCGTCGGCCCCCAGACCGCATCCAACCGCGCGTTGGCGCGGCAGTGCCGCCCCCCGCTCGGTCCCCGTTCGGCCCAGAAGCAGTCGCCGCAGCGCGAGGTCCGCAGACGTCCCCCCAGGCGGTGCCGCGGCACCGCACGCGCCCACACGCTGTCAGCAGCAACCCAAGGGCGCAGCGCCTCGGCGATCACCGCCGTCGCCTCCAAGG
>JBEIFN010000233.1:0-4422 GCA_040382435.1 Alphaproteobacteria bacterium | reverse complement strand
TACCGGGCCGAGCAAGTCGAAGACTACGTGAACTACCGCGAGGTCGTGGTGTTGGACCGGATCCCGAACGATCTGTCCGTGGTGGCGGCCTCGATCACCGGGCAGTTTCAGACGCCGTTGGCGCACATCAACGTCCTGGCGCAGAACCGCGGCACGCCGAACATGGGGTTGATTGGGGCCTTCGAGGATCCGATGCTCCGCGCGTTCGACGGGAAGTGGGTGGAGCTGTCGGTCGGCCCCCTCGCCTGGTCGATCCGGGAGGTCACCGAGGCCGAGGCCGACGCTTGGTGGGCGACCCACGCGCCGGCACCGCTCGACGTCGCGCCGATGGACACGTCCGTCGTCGGCGTGCACGACTGCGGCGACATCGTCGATCCCAGCGTCTCCCTCGCGGAGGGGATCGACGCGGCGGTCCCGGCGTTTGGTGGCAAGGTCACCCACATGGCGGCGATGACCCCGCTGCGCGCGTCGATCGCGCTCGCGCCGTGCATGGGCATTCCGGTCTCGGCGTACGACGAGCACATGCGGCGCAACGGGCTGTGGGACCGCTACGAGGCGCTTCAGGCGGACCCCCAGTGGGCGGACGCCCGGTACCGCGCCGCCCTGCTGCGCGGCTTCCAGCGTGAGATTCAGCTCGCGCCCGTGGATCCGGTGTTGCTCGCCAGCGTGGTCGAGCGGATCTCGACGTCGTTCGGCGGGGTGCAGATGCGCTTCCGTTCGTCGACCAATGCCGAGGATCTCGGTGACTTCACGGGGGCTGGGCTGTACACGAGCTACGCGGCAGACTGGTCCTTGGATGGCGCCGCGATCGCCGACGCGCTGCGCGGGGTGTGGTCTTCGGCGTGGAACCCTCGCGCCTACGAGGAGCGGACGTACTGGGGCATTGACCACCGCAGCGTCGGGATGGGTGTGCTGTCGAACCCCTCGTACGATGGCGAACAGGCCAACGGCGTGGCGGTGACGGGCAACGTGTACGATACATCTGGCCTCGAACCTGCCTTCTATATCAATGTGCAGGCCGGAGAGGCGTCGGTCGTGTTGCCCGAGGAGGGCACGACGACCGACCAGATCCTCTACTACTACAACCTGCCCGGACAGCCGATCGTCTACATCGGGCATTCGAACCTGGTGCTTCCGGGCACCACCGTGCTCGACGCCGCCGCCCTCTACGAGCTCGGTACGTCGCTCGACGCGATCCATCGCTTCTTCCAGCCCGTCTACGGTACTTCGGGCGGGTTCTACGCGATGGACACCGAGTTCAAGTGGATCGACGGTCGCATCGAGATCAAGCAGGCCCGGCCCTACCCGGGATGGAGCAGCCCATGACGCGTGACCTGTGGTTTCCCTTGCTTCTGGTGGCGTGTGGCGGGCCGTCCGCTCCACCGGAGGACACCGGCACCGACACGGGCGCTGACTCTGCCGTCGACACGCCGATCGACACCGATCCCGGCGTCGACACGCCGGAGATACAAGACACCGACACCGGTGAGCCGCCGCCGCTGTCGCTCGATGGCGCGTGTCCGCTCGCCGAGCGCGTGGGTGGTTTCGTCGTCGACAGCACGGTCGACTACGCATTTGTCGACGGAAGCGTCGCGGACGCGGTGCTGCCGGTTTCGGTGCTGACGACGATGGAGGTCTCTGGGGACTGCGCGATCCTTCGGCGGGAGAACCCGTTCTGCGATCCTGGGTGCGGTCCGAACGAGACCTGCGATCTCTCCGGCACCTGTGTGCCGTACCCAATCACGCAGGACGTGGGCTTGGTCGTGGTCGATGGTCTCTCCGAGGCCGTCTCGATGTCGCCGCGTGCACCCGGTTTTGCCTACTTCAACACCTCGATCGACAACCCGCCTTGGACGCCGGGTGACCGCGTGCGTGTGCGGGCCGCGGGCGGGCCGGAGCGGCCTGCCTTTGCGCTCGACGCGATCGCGCCGGACGACCTGTTGATGAGCGAGCCGCTGTGGACGGTCGTGCAAGGTGAGCCGTTGGTGGTGACTTGGGCACCTTCGTCTGGTCCGACCGAGGTGTTCTTGCGCTTGCGGATCGACCAGCACGGAACGACGCCTTCGACGCTCGAATGCCACTTCGCCGACGCCCCGGGACGCGGCGAGGTCCCCGCGCCGCTGCTGGCGTCGCTCGTTTCGTTGGGGCTGACCGGCTTCCCTGCGGGAGAGCTGGTCCGGCGGACGGTCGATCAGGTCGCCCTGGAGCCGGGCGCGTGCGTCGAGTTCATCGCGTCCTCGTCACGCGTCCCCGACATCGTCATCGAGGGCTACACGCCGTGCCGATTCGACGCCCAGTGCCCGCCTGGCCAGACGTGCAACGAGCTGCTCGAGCGCTGCGAGTGAGCGCGCTGGCCCGGGCTGGCCGCACCGGCTAGCGTGCCCAACGCCGGAGGCGTCGTGCGCAATCAAGTCGGTGCCTTGCAGTTCTTGGGCAGCTTCCCCGAGCGTCCGCCCGAGACGGGTCTCCCCGAGGTCGCGTTCGCCGGGCGCAGCAACGTCGGCAAGTCGTCGATGCTCAACACGTTGCTGCGCAGCCACAAGGCCGCCAGGGTCTCGTCCAGGCCGGGACGCACGCAGCTGATCAACCTTTTTCAGATCGGGCAGGCCGCCGTGTTCGCCGATCTGCCGGGCTACGGCTACGCCGCCGTCCCCGACGAGGTCGCGGCGCGCTGGAAGCCGATGATCGAGGCGTACCTCGCGGATCGCGCGGCGTTGCGGCTCGTCGTCTTGCTCGTCGACACCCGGCACGAAGCCCAAGCGCTCGACCGGATGCTCCTCGATGGCCTGCGGGACTTCGGGCTGCCGGTGGTCGTCGTCGCCACCAAGGCCGACAAGTTGAGCAAACATCAACGGAAACCGGCGGCGGCAGCGTTGGCGGCTTCCTTGGATCTACCGCCGGGGCAGCCGCTGTTGTTCTCGTCCAAGGACCAGCTGGGCCTCGACGGCTTGTGGGAGGTCATCGAGGCCGCTTGTGCCAAGGGGAAGCACCGATGAGCCGCAAGCCCGAAAACCCCTACAAGAAGCCCGATCGCTTCACGCGGGCGGCCAAGGAGCAAGGCTACGCGGCGCGCTCTGTGTTCAAGCTCAGCGAGGTCGACCAGCGTCACCCGATCCTCCGCGCAGGGCAGCGCGTGGTCGATCTCGGGTGCTTCCCGGGTTCTTGGTCGCGCTACGTGCTCGAGCGCGTGGGGCGCAAGGGGTGTTTGGTCGGCGTGGACTTCGAAGCCCCGGCGCTTCTCGGGGGCCACTGGATCGCGCGGTCGGTGCTCGACGTGACGCCGGCGGAGATCCTCGACGCGCTCGGTGGGCCCGCCGACGTCGTGCTGTCCGATATGGCGCCCAACACCACCGGGGTCGCGTTCACTGATCATGTCCGTCAGCTCGTGCTCGCACGGGCCGCGCTCGCGCTGGCGGAGGCCACCCTGGTGGTCGGCGGGTCCTTCTTCCTCAAGGTGTTCGACGGCGAGGAGGTCCCGGCGTTTCAGACGGCGCTGCGGCAACGCTTTGCCAAGCTGTCTCGCTACCGCCCTGAGGCCGTGCGCAACAACAGCCGCGAGTTCTTCCTGCTCGCGACGGGCTACCGTGGGCCAGAGATCGCTTCGGAGGCGGCGCGGGCGGAGGCGTCGCGTGCGTAAGGTCCTTCCGGGTCGTCCGCTGCCCGATCCACGGAGCGTGACGCCGGACGCTGATGGGTTCGTGTTCGCAGGCGGCTCCTTGACGGCCGACGCCCTGATCCAAGCGTACCAAGACGGCTACTTCCCGTGGGACTGGCGAAAGCCGTACCCTTGGTATTCTCCGGACCCACGGTGCGTGTTGGAGGTGGAGGCCTTCCACGCGTCGGCGAGCCTCGCCAAGCGAGCCCGGCAGGGGCGGTTCGAGGTCCGCTACGACCACGACCTGCTCGGCGTTGTGCGTGCCTGCGCCACCTCCAAGCGCGCAGGCGAGCCCGGAACCTGGATCACGCCCCGTTTGGAGCGCGTCTACGGCGTACTGTTCGAGGCGGGACTCGCGCACACGGTCGAGGTGTGGATCGACGGGGGGCTCGCCGGCGGCTTGTTTGGTCTCGGCCTCGGCGCCGTGTTCCACGGCGAGTCCATGTTTGCGCGCGTCCCGGACGCCTCGAAGCTCGCGCTGTGGGATCTGTGCTTGCGGTATGGTGCGGCGGGCGGCGCGGTGATCGACTGCCAAGCCGAGACGCCCCACCTGCGCTCGCTCGGCGCCAGTCGGCGACCGCGGGAGGGCTATCTCGCGGCGTTGCCGGCCTGGAACGCGGTCGATGTGTCATGGGACCGCGTCGCCGCCGCGCCCGGCTTGCGTGCGTTGCGCCGGGCAGCGGACTGAGGCCGTCGGTCAGTTCGCGAGCTGGTTGGCCCAGTCAACGAGGGTACGAACGACTTGGCCGGTGCCGCCGGCGGTGTAG
>JBEIFN010000232.1:0-4423 GCA_040382435.1 Alphaproteobacteria bacterium | reverse complement strand
GACGTCGGCGGTTCGGAGTGAGGACGCCGCCGACGCCGATCGGTGACGGCATCCGGGCGCGTCCTCGGGCGTTCGGTGCGGTCGACGCTCGTTGACGCGACGGTGCGCCGTCTCGCGGTAAACTGGAGAGAGGGGGGCGTCATGCGGCGTTGGTTGGCGGTGACGTGGCTGTGCTTGTCGGCGTGTGAAGGGGCGACGTCCGCAAAGGACGACACCTCGGTCGAGGACACCGACTCGGGGTCGGACACACCGAGCGATACGCCGTCGGACACGCCGAGCGATACGCCGTCGGACACGCCGAGCGATACGCCGACGGACACGCCGAGCGATACGCCGTCGGACACGTCGTCGGACACCTTCGGCGACACGGACGTCGACACGGATCTCCCGGAGACGGGAGGCGTGGGGGAGTCGGGGACGTTCGAGACCGGTTCACCGGTCGACACGGCGGACACGGCGGCGCCCGTCGATACGGGGACCCCACTGTATCCGGCGTTCAACGCGACGACGCTCCGGAGTTCGCCGCCCGCGGACGGAACGATCGTCCGTCTGCCCGACGTGATCGTCACCGGCAAGGCCGCGTACGACTTCTGGGTCGCGGACCAAGGCGCCACCGCGTCGGTGGGGATTCGCGTTCATGCGCCGTTCGTGTTGGCCGCGCCGCGCTCCGTCCGCGAGACGGTCGCGGTGCGTGGCGTGTACCGCGAGGTCGCCAGCGGGCTGGGCATCGAGCGGTTCATCGACGTCACCGATCCTGCGATCGGCGTGGCGAGACGCGTGTTCGCCGGGGTGGTGCCGCCGCCGCACGTGCTTGACTTCGCAGACCTCGATCTCGCGAACGCGGACCCGACGACGTGGGAGGACTGGAGCGGGGCGCTCGTGCGTCTCTCGGGGGTTTCGGTGTGGGACCCGGGGCCAGACTTCACCAACGTGCTCGGCGATGCCGATACGCAGATGACCCTCTCGGGCTACGCGTATTACGCCGGTGCGCTCGCCTACGGGGATCGCTTCACGCAGCTGACGGGGCTGTTGGAGTGGTCGGACGGAGGGTGGGTGATCTACCCTCGCGACCAAGTCGACACCTCGGGCTTTGTGGGGTGGACAGGCGGCGTCGAGGCGATCGCGCCTGGCGAGCTCGTCCTGTCTGAGGTGTTCTCGTCCTCATCGACGGCGGGATGCGGCGCGGGCGGCAGCTACCTAGAGGTCGCGAACGTGGCTGGTCGAACCGTCGATCTTGATGGTCTCCTGGTGTACGATCTCGGTGCGGACCGCCCGCTGCTGCAGGTGCGTGCGCCCACGCCCGTCGCCTCAGGGGACCGAGCGGTGTTCTTCTCGGGTGGCGAGCTGAACTGCTTCGGATTGCCGAGCGATGCCGCGACCACGTGGGCCTATCCGGGGACGTTCCTTGGTCTGTACAACCGCGCCTCGTTGTTCGACATGCTGTTTCCCGGGGTGGCGTCGCCGTCGGTGGGGGTCGCGGCCGAGCTGAAGGACGCCAACCTCTCGGCGAGCGGCAATGACGTCGCCGCAGCCTGGTGTGCGGCCGTCACGCCGTTTGCCGGGAGCGATTTGGGAACCCCGGGCGCCCCGGCGAGCTGTGGCGGTCCGTGATCGTCGCGTGCTGTGCCGCGGCATGGTGAGGCCTGTGGTCGCGGCATAAGCAGACCGCGGAGGCTGTATGGACGCCCTGCTCAAGGCTCGCAAAGACCACCACCTCGACATCGTCCTGCACGGCGACGTCGAAGCCCCGGCACGCGTCTTGGGTTTTGGCCGTTGGACATTGGCCTTCGACGCGTTGCCCGAGCTCTCGCTCGCCGAGGTCGACCTCACCACCACCTTGTTCGGCAAGCGGCTCGCGGCGCCGATCGTGATCGGTGCGATGACCGGCGGCACGGACCGGGCGGGTGAGGTGAACGCCACCCTGGCGCGCGCCGCGGCGCGGGTGGGCTTAGGGATGGCGTTGGGTTCGCAGCGCCCGATGTACCGGTTCCCCGAGACCACGGCGAGCTTCGACGTCCGGCGTGTTGCGCCCGACCTTCCCTTGTTGTTTGGCAATTTCGGGGCGGTGCAGCTCAACACGGGCGTGACGTTGAGGGACCTGTCGACGGTGGTCGAGGCCGTCGGGGCGGACGTCCTCAACCTGCACCTCAACGCACTGCAAGAGGCCATCCAGCCCGAGGGCGACACGGACTTCCGTGGGTTGACCCAGAAAATCGGCGAGGTGGCGGCTGAGCTGCCAGTGCCGGTGGTCGTCAAGGAGGTCGGCTGTGGCGTGTCCGCGCGCGTCGCGGATCGCCTGGCTGCGCTGCCGATCGCGGGGGTCGAGGTCGCAGGGACGGGCGGGACGAGCTGGGCGGCGGTCGAGTCCTACCGCGCGGGTGAGGGCGAACGTCGGGCGCGGATCGGGCGGAACCTCGCGGGCTTCGGTCTCCCGACGATGGAGAGTTTGCTCGCGGTTCGCCCGCGGATCGCGCCACCGCGGGTGGTGCTGGCCTCGGGCGGGGTCCGGACGGGCATGGACGTGGCGGTCGCGCTGGCGGCTGGGGCGGACGCGGTGTGCATCGCGCGCCCGCTGCTCGAAGCGGCGATGGAAAGCGAAGACGCGGTCGTCGACCTGCTGGAGACGCTGATCCTCGAGCTGAAGATCCTGATGTTCTGCGCAGGTGCTCGCGACCTCGGCGCGCTTCGCGAGGTCGAGCGCATCGACGTCGGCCGCCGCGGCTGAGGTCCCGGGCGACACCCTGAGCGACCCCGGGTCGATCAGAACGGTTTTGCGACCGCGAGCCACGCGCCGACGGCGCCGATCAGGGGCAACGCTGCCCAAGCGGGCCATGCGAGCTCCTGCTTGCGGCGCGGGATGACCAGCAAGGCCCCAACGACGAGCCACAGGCCGATCTTGGCGAGGAACCAGCCGGGCATCCCTTCGATGTGCAGCTTGGCATGCATGCCAAAGCCAGCCACAAAGGCGAGCAGAAGGCCGACGCCATGCAGCGCGCCGAGCGGACGACGCACGCGCGCGGCGTCGCCGCCTGCGATGGCGACGCCGAGCAACCCCGACAGCGACGCGAACGCGAGGAACAAGCCGGTGAGGTGGAGGATCTTGTAGGTTTCGTAAGGCATGACTTCCCCTGATGTCCCCGTGTAACCGTCTCAGCGGACGTCGGACGGGGGGCTGGCGAGACGGTAGAACCGCACGCGATCGGCGGTCAACGTCAAGGTGGGGGCCGCGACGTCCTGAACGAACCGGAGCGAGGTGCTCGACTCCCATGGCGCGAGCGGTCCACGCGCTTGGATCGAGTGTGGGTAGTAGAAGTTGACGACGAGGCTGAGGTTGTGGGCCTGCTCCCACGGCGTCGTGATGAAGGGGTTCGCGCGGCCGGCGAGGGCTTCGTTGGCGGCCGCGACGGCCAGGCCCCACCGCCGCTCGTCCGTCGGGCACAACGTCGCGGCGGCGAACGGAGATCGCGGGCTGACGGCGGGGTTGAACTGTCCGCTGCGGAAGGCGACCCCGCGGACGCCGCTCCCGTACGACGCGGTCGCCGTCGCGCTGCGTCCGGCGAGGCGCACGCGGTTCATCACACCCCACGCGATGGCGCGGTGGACGTCCGGGTCGTCGGGGAAACTGGTCGAGGTCGCCTCTGCGTGGACCAAGCGTGCCAGCAATTCCGCGTCGGCGATCGTCGACGGCACGGCGTCCTTGGGCGCTTGCTCAGGGGCGCGCGACAAGCAGGTCGGCAACGCACCGTGCGCGACGGTGTGCAGGGTCAGGCTCCACCAGAGCGCGAGCATCGTACCGCCTTGTTGTGGGATGTACGCTAGGGGCCTTAGCCGCATCGCTCGCGCCTCGAAAGGGGTTAAGGGGCCGCAGCCAGCTGTCGCACGCTGCGGGGGGCGGATGTGAGCGCAGGGTGGAACGCATCGGCTTGGGAGCGGATGTTCGGCACGTTCGAACGTCGGCCGGTGGTCATCGTCGACGGGGACGGCCCCTTGTCTGGCCTTTCCGGGGCGTTGGCGTTGCCGCTCGCGGAGCGCGCGGCGGTGGGCGTGGGCGTGGGGTGCGCGCTGGCTGGACAGCCTTGCCTGTTCGTGCTCGGCGATGCCGGCCGCGTCGCTGCACTCGGTGAGTCGCTGGCCGAGGCCGGAGATATCGCCGCGCGCGGGTGGCGCGTTCCGTTCGTCGTCGTCGTCGATGTCGACGCGGTGACAGCGGGGACGACGCCGGGGCTCGCTGCGCTGGTCGCCACCGGGGTGACGGTTCGCTGGGCTGCCTTGGACGCGCTGCCCGAAGCCGTTGGCGCGGCTTGGTTGGCAGGCGTGCCCGTCGGTCTCCTGGTGGGCGGCGCCGGCGCCGTGGAGGTCTCGGTGACGTCCCCGTCGGTGCGGCCGCGTGCGACGGCGCTGGTGTTGCCGCCCCTCGCCGAGG
>JBEIFN010000231.1:0-4440 GCA_040382435.1 Alphaproteobacteria bacterium | reverse complement strand
GTCGACGTCAGCCTGCTCGGGCGAACGCGGGTCGGGCCCGGAGCGCGGCTCGACGCCGGCGTCGTCGCCACCGACGCCGTCATCGGGGCGCGCGCCCACATCAAGCCCTACTCGGTCCTGACCGACGCCGAGGTCGGCGCCGACGCCCACGTCGGCCCCTTCGCGCACCTGCGTCCCGGCTCGCGGCTCGACGACGGGAGCCATCTCGGCAACTTCGTCGAGACGAAGAACGCCCACCTCGGACGCGGCGCCAAGGCCAACCACCTCGCCTACCTCGGCGACTGCACGGTCGGTGCCGGTGCCAACATCGGCGCCGGCACGATCACCTGCAACTACGACGGCGCCGCGAAGCACCGCACCACCATCGGCCAAGGGGCGTTCATCGGCACGAACAGCAGCCTCGTCGCGCCCGTGACGCTCGGCGATCACTGCCTGGTGGCCGCCGGCTCGGTCGTCACGTCCGATGTCCCCGACGGAGCGCTCGCCGTCGCGCGCGCGCCACAGATCACCCAAGCCGAGAAGGGGCAGCGCATCTTGAACCGCAACCGCGCCGCCAAACAGGGACGAGGCCCATGAGCCGGTCACAACGAACCGACGTCGACGCCGAGGACGCCGCGCGTCCGCCGCCGCTGCAAGGCCTCAACCCGCCCCAGCGCCAGGCCGTCGAGGTCACCGACGGGCCGTTGTTGATCTTGGCCGGCGCAGGCTCCGGCAAGACGCGCGTGCTCACGCGACGCATCGCCTACCTGCTGCACCTCGGCGTCGCGCCCGAGAACATCCTCGCCGTGACCTTCACCAACAAGGCGGCGTCCGAGATGCGAGAGCGCGTCGTCGAGCTCGTCGGCGAGCCGGGACGCAAGGTGTGGATCAGCACGTTCCACAGCAGCTGTTGCCGGATCTTGCGCGCAGAGGCCGAAGCGCTCGGCTTCTCGCGGCGGTTCGCGATCTGGGACGACGACGACCAGCACCGTCTGATGCGGCAGCTGATCGCCGACCACGGCTACGACGCAAAGGTCGTGACGCCGGCGAGCATCCTCGGACGCATCGATCACTTCAAGAACCGCCTGGTCTCCGT
Organism: Alphaproteobacteria bacterium; assembly: GCA_040382435.1. Classification (GTDB taxonomy): domain Bacteria; phylum Myxococcota_A; class UBA796; order UBA796; genus JBEIFN01. Next base: position 3,365 of record JBEIFN010000231.1, on the reverse strand, counting down.
TGACGACGTCGTCTCCGAGCACCGCGCCCACCTCAACGACCCCCTCGTCCGGCTGTGGCGGTCCTACGAGGAGGCGCTCTCCGCCTCGGACGCGATGGACTTCAACGACCTCATCGGGCGCGCGGTCGAGCTGTTCCAAACGGTCCCGGCCGCGCTCGACAAATACCGAGAGCTGTTCCACTACGTGCTGGTCGACGAGTACCAAGACACCAACCGCGCCCAATACCGGATCCTTCGGCTGCTGACAGAACAGCGGCGCAACCTCGCGGTTGTCGGTGACGACGACCAGTCGATCTACGCCTTCCGCGGCGCCGACATCCGCAACATCCTCGACTTCGAGGCTGACTTTCCTGACGCCCGCGTGATCCGCCTCGAGCAGAACTACCGCTCGTCGAAGAACATCCTCGACGTCGCCAACGCGGTCGTCGCCAAGAACCAGGAGCGCATCGACAAGACGCTGTGGACGGCGGCCGCGGCCGGCCCCAGGGTCGCGTTCTTCACGGCCCCCGATCCCCGCGCCGAAGCGCGACTCGTGGTGCGGGCGATGCACCAGCTCCGCGACAGCGGCGCCACCTTTGGCGACATGGCGATCATCTACCGCACCAACCAGACGAGTCAGCCGTTCGAGGCCGCGCTCCGCGAGGTCGGCATGCCGCACATGCTGATCGGAGGGCGGCCGTTCTACAGCCGCCGCGAGGTGCGCGACACCCTCGCGTTCCTTCGGTTGACGCTCAATGGCGCCGACGACGCCGCGTTCCTGAGGGTGGTCAACGTCCCACCGCGCGGCATCGGGCCCGGCACGCTGACCAAGCTGCGCGACGAAGCCAGCCGACGGGGAGAGCCGCTGCTCAAGGTCGCGCGGTCCCTCGCTCGCAGCGGCGACCGCGGCGCCCGCGCGCTCGATGGCTTCGTCCGCTTGATCGACGATCTCGCCGAACGGCTGCCAACCTCCTCGCTGCCCGCGCTCGTCCACCACCTCCTCTCCGCCAGCGGCTACCTCGCGATGCTCGAAGCCGAGGACTCGCCCGAAGCCAAGGGCCGCATCGACAACCTGCAGACCCTGCTGCGCGACGCCGCCACCGCCGAGCTCGAACCCGAGACCGCCGACGAGCGGCTCGCCGCCTGGCTCGATCGCGTAGCACTCGCCGGCAGCGACGAGGAAGAGCCCGAAGGCGGGCGCGTCACGCTGATGACGGTCCACACCAGCAAGGGCCTCGAGTTTCCCATCGTCTTCGTGGTCGGGATGAACGAGGGCCAGTTCCCCAACGCCCGCGCGCTCGAAGACAACGGCGGCGTGGCCGAGGAGCGACGCCTCGCCTACGTCGCGTTCACCCGCGCCATGCAGCGCTTGATCGTGACCCGTTCGCTGACCACCGCCAGCTGGGACGGCAAGGGCGGCCTCAAGCAGAGCCCCGCGACGCCCTCGCGGTTCCTGTTCGGCATCCCTGCCGAGAGCTGCAGCGGCGAAGTGCCCTCCCTCGCGCTGACCGAGGAGCGGACCGCCGACGCCGATCCCGCTGCCGCACGCGCAGACCGATTGGCGCGACTCCTCGCGAACCGTCCGCGGCAAGGGGCGAGACCAGCCCCCCCGCCACCCGAAGAGGCCGCGCCCCCCGAGGGGGAGTACGTGCTCACCGACATCGAAGGCCCCGACGACCTCGAAACCGGGAAAACCGTCTTTCACCGCCACCATGGCCGCGGTCGCGTCGTCCAGCTCCACACGAGCGTGGTACAGGTCCGTTTCGCGTCTGGAGAACGTCGCCTTCCGCTCAACGACCACGGGCTGCACGGGCTACACGACATTTGAGGCCGCGCCGTGCTACCTTGCCGAGCGAGAGGACGTTCATGATCGTCAGCTGCCCGGAATGCCACGCCCGCTACCGCATCCCCCCGGAGCGCGTCTCCGCACGCGGCGCGCGCATCCGTTGCCCTGCATGCGGCCATCGCTTCGTGGTGCACGGCGGAGACCAGCAGCTGATCATCGGCGGCGAAGGCGAGCCGCGCGGACTCAATGTGCTGAACAGCCAGCGCCGCGCGCCCGGCTACGACGACGAAGACGACCAGCCGACCACCGTGATGACCGCCGCCGAGCGCGACGCACTGGCCCGCGAGGTCGGAGGCGCCCCTGCTGCGCGGCCGAAAACGCCGCCCGCACCGCCCGCGCCGCCCGAGCCGCCCGAGCCTGTTGCCGCCAAGCCCGTCGTCGCCGCGCCTGCCTCGCAGCGCCCAGCGGCCAAGACAGCCGCCCCGAAGGCCACCGGCGGACAGAAGGGCAGCACCCTGCTCGTCGTCGGCGCCGTACTCGCCGCGTTGATCGCCGCTGCGTTCCTGCTGACCTGAGGCGCGCCATGTTGCCCCCCGAGCCTGGCTCCCTCGTGCCGCTGCAGCTCGACGGCGACGAGGCGTGGATCACGCGTGACCGCGCATGGGTCTGGGTGCCACGTGCCACCCTCGACCGGCTCCGTCTCGCCGAACCCACTCGCCCTCGGATGGTTCGCATCCATCCCTCCGAGCTCGCCGACGCGCAGGAGCCTGCCACGGGCACGCCGATGACCGAGGTCGACGGCACAGCGGCCGAGGCCGACCGCACGCGCGACCGCCGCCTCCAGCAGGCCGCCGTGTGGATCGCCGCTTCTGCGCTCCTCGTGGCGTTCGCGAGCGGCACTTGGCTCGGGCTGCTGCTGCGCCCCACCGCCTCGTTCCCCTACGTCGAGGCCGAGCCCGAACCGTTCGCAGCGATCGCAACGCCCGAAGACGTCCCGTCGACCCCGACCCCCAAGGCCGAGCGCGCCGCCAAGCCCAAGCCGAGCGAACCGACCGAAAAGGTCGCGACGGAGGCCGTCGAGCGCTCCCCGGGTGCCGAGGCCGCCCCAACCGAAAGCCGTGCGTCGCCACCGCTCAAGGAGACGACCAACGCGCCAGCCGACGCCGCACCCGGCGCCGTCTCGACCTCACCGCCGGGATCGACCACCGACCTGCTCAAGCTCGCCGAGCGCGACCCTGCGGCCGCCGCTAACGAGGCGAACCGCCGCCGCGCCGCCGACCCCGACGACATCGACCTGCGTTACGCCGCCGCCTACGCCGAGTTCAAGGCGGGGCGACGCGAAGAGGCGCGCGACCTGTACTGCGCGTCACGGTCGCGGTTCCGTGCGGAAGATCAACGCGAGTTCGATTCGTTCTTGCGCCAGTACAAGCTCTCCTGCCCGTAACCGACGCCTCGCATCCCAAAGGCTGGCGTGCCGCCCGGTTCAGAACGGGCTGAGCGTCGTCGCGCGGGCCTTGAGCTCGCTGATCGCCGGTGCGGGCGAGGCGCCCGGGTAGGTGTCCACGATCTCGATCGAGACCGGCCCGTCGCCCGAACCGGT
>JBEIFN010000230.1:0-4441 GCA_040382435.1 Alphaproteobacteria bacterium | reverse complement strand
TGCAGGGCGCACCCGGAGGTTCCATGAAGCTGTACCGAGCCAAAATCCCCGCGATCGCCACTGACTGCATCGGACGGCTCCTCGAGGATGGCGACATCGACATCGTCGGCAACCGCCGGCCCGAGGCCGAGGCCGATCTCGTCGCGATCATGGAGGATTACACCCGCCGCGACGCGCAGCTCCGCGACGACATCAAGTCGCACATGTCCGACCGCGGGATCTCCTACGACCAGTACGGCAAGACCCGCACCGCTCTGGCCGAGTCCCGCGGCCACGTGCTCGGCGAGGACGTCGAGCGCTACCTCGCGCGCCAGTTCGCCGAGAACCTGATGATTTCGCCCAACGTCGATGAGGTCTTCTCCGACGACAAGGCCATCTACAAGAAGCTCATCGCCGTGATCAAAGGCCACGACGTCGACGAGGAGCGCCTGCGCGAAGACGCCCGCGCGCGCGTCAAGAACATCAAGGAGGGCACCGTCGAATACGAGATCGCCCTCGAGAACGCCCTGCGCGACGTCAAGAAGCGCGCCGGCCTGATGGGCTGAGTCTCAGTCGCCCGGCGTCGCGCCCCACACCGCGCGCCCCGCAGCGAGGCCGTCGAGTCGCGCCCCGGCGTCGAGCAAGGCCACGTTGCGGCGCAGCTGCGTCTGCTCGAGCCCCCATAGGCGCCACGTGATCCAGCCGGATGCGCCGGGGTACCAACCCGGCGCGTCCCCGTGCAGGCCGTCGAGGCGCCAGCGCCCCTCACCACGCCGATCGAACAGCCACAGGTCCGGGCGCTCGCCGTCACGCTCACCGATCCGCTGCGTCGTGGGGACGGTCGCAAGAACCCACCGGCCCGTCGGGTCCAGCGCGCCCGCCGAAGCCTCAGGCCAGCGCCGGCCCAACGCGCCGCTCGCCGTGTCGACCAGCGTCAGCCCTGCGTCATCGGCGACCAAAGCCTCCCTTCCTCCAGCAGCGAGCGTGGCGCCGTGGAGGATGCCGTCGGTCGGCCAAGGGGCCGCCTCCCCGGCGGGTAGCCACGCCCACCCCCGGCGTTCGCCGTGCTGCCCCGCCGTCGGTTGAACCAGCGCCCACCATCGGCCATCGGGCAAGCGTCCCAGCAGGTCGACGCCGCCGGTCATCCAAGGCAGGCGTTCGACGAATACGGCGGTCGGCGAACCCTCTTCGAGGACGTCGACCTCGGCGAGCCGCAGGTTCTCGCCTTCCTCTGACGCGCCCAGCGGGACCGCGACCCGACGCGACGCGACCCAGACGCCGTCTCCTACGACCGCTTCGGCCGTCAGGCGAGCGAAGCGACGCGACGCAGGGTCCATGACGTAGGCCGTCGTCCCGAGTCGGATCAGCAGCAGCCGGCCGTCAGGGGACCAGGACGCTGCCGCGACCCGGTTGTGACCACACGGCGCGAGCGCGAGCTGCACGCCGTTTCGCGCCGCGGCGTCGAGGATCACGTCGTCGTCGCACGAGGAGAGTACGGCCACCGCATCCTGACGTAGGTCCAACGTGGCTCGCTGTGGCGACGCGCACGCGGCGGCCAGTGTCCCGACGAGAAGGCGAATCACGCCTCTCCCGGCTGCATCACGACGCCGTGGCGGGTCAGCCCAAGGCTCGCGAGCGCGAGATCGTAGCGTTCGGCCAGCGGCAGTTCGAGCACGAGCTCGCGCCAGACGTCGGTCACGATCCAGCCGCCCTCCTCGATCTCTTGGTCGAGCTGCCCCGGTCCCCACCCGGCGTAGCCAAGATGCAGCATCAACTTCGTGCCTCGTCGCATCTGGGTATGGAGTTCATCGAGGGAGCGCGTCACGCCGATGGCGGCGTCGAGGTTCCAGCCTTGCTCGTCGTCGACCTCCCCGTCGATCACGACGGTGCCCGAAGCGCTCTCGACGGGCCCACCCCAAGCGAGCTTGACCCCTCGATACGGCGCGAGATCGATGTCGTCGGGGAACGACAGCGCCTCGGTCAGCACGACGTCGACGCCCTTGTTGACGATGACACCGATCGCGCCGGCCTCGTCGTGATCCCAGACCAAGACCACGGCCCCCTGAAAGAAGGGGTCGACCATCTGCGGCGAGGCGATCAGCAGCTTGGCCGTCGCGCGCACGTCAGCTCACCCCACCCAGCTCCGCCGACGCCGTGTACTGCGCCGGGGCCTCCCCGAGGACCGTCTGGGCCGTGATCGTGACCGAGCGCACATCCGTCCGACTCGGGACGTCGAACATCACGTCGAGCATCACGCGCTCCATGATGGCGCGGAGCCCACGGGCACCCGAACGACGCTTGATCGCCTGCTCGGCGATCGCGCGCAGCGCGTCGTCGGTGAAGGTCAGCTTGACCTTCTCGGACTTGAGGAGACGTTGGTACTGCTTGACGAGGCTGTTCTTCGGCTCGGTGAGAACGTGGACGAGATCGTCGACACCGAGCGGGTCGAGCACCGCCATCACGGGTAGCCGCCCCATGAACTCCGGGATCAACCCAAACTTGGTCAGATCCTCGGACGTCACGCTCGACAACAGCGCGAGCTCGTCATGCCCCGTTCCCTTGGGCTGCGGACGCGCGGAGCCCGAAGCCGCCTCGCGCTGGAACCCGACCGACCGCTTGCCGAGACGCGACCCGATGATCTTGGGCAGCCCCTCGAAGCTGCCACCGCAGATGAACAGGATGTTCGTCGTATCAACGGTGATGTTGTCGCCCTGCGCCCCGCGCGCCTTCGACTTGGACTGAATCGAAGCCACCGTGCCCTCAAGGATCTTGAGGAGTGCCTGCTGGACCCCCTCGCCCGAGACGTCGCGCGACACGCTCCCGGTCGGACCCTTGCGCGCGAGCTTGTCGATCTCGTCGACGTAGATGATCCCACGCTGGGCGCGCTCCACGTTCTGGCCGGCCGCCTGGTAGAGCGCGGCGACCATGTTCTCGACGTCCTCGCCGACGTAGCCAGCCTCGGTCAGCGTGGTGGCATCGGCCACGACGAACGGCACGTCGAGGAAGCGCGCCAAGCTCTGCGCGATCAGCGTCTTCCCCGTGCCCGTCGGGCCGATGAGGAGCACGTTGCTCTTCTGAATCTCGACGTCGCCCTTCTTGTCGGACGCGTTGGCCTGCAGCCGCTTGTAGTGGTTGTAGACGGCCACCGCGATGCGGCGCTTCGCCGCGTGCTGGCCGATCATGTACTGATCGAGGAAGCCCTTGATGTCGGCCGGGGTGGGCAGTGCATCCTTCGACCAAGCGACGCTCGCACGGCCGGGGCCGCCCTCGTGCAGGATGTCACGGCACAGCCGGATACAGTCCGAGCAGATGTAGACCTCGTGCCCGGCGACGATCTTTTCGACGTCGCGCTGAGACTTGTGACAGAACGAGCAGGTGAGCCCGCTCGTCGCAGGGGGACGGACCATCGCATCCTCAGAGGCGCCGCGCGCCGCGTCCCTTCCCTGTAAGGCCACAACCCCCGCCCCGCAACGGGGGGTGCCGCGGTCGTGACGCTGTGCGATGATGCGGCGCGGAGGTCAGATGGGCATCCTCGACGGTCTGTACCAGGCGCTCGGCGTCGCGCCGGGAGCGACGGACGAGGAGTTGAAGAAGGCGTTCCGCAAGATCGCGCGAACCTGCCATCCCGACGTCGCCGGCGACGACCCCGCCAAGGCCAAGACCTTCCTCGAGGCCCGGGAGGCGTATGAGACCCTGATCGACCCCGCCAAGCGCGCGGCGTTGGCGTCCGCGATCCCTCAGCCCGGCGCGGCCCGGCGCCCCAAGCGCGGCGCCGAAGATCACGGCCAGTTCTTCCGCGCCTTCTACAAGCGCGCGTCGGGCATCGACCCCGGCAGCCCTGCCGGTCCCCCGCCGAAGGACAAGCCGAGTGCCGCGCGCGGGGCGTCCTTCTTCGACGGCGGGGGCGCTGCCGGCCAGGACTTCGTCGATGATGTGTTCAAAGACTTCGGCTTCGGCGTCGGCGGCGCAGGCGGCGGGGGGGCCGCACGCGTACGTCCTGGCGCCGCGCCACCCGGATCGTCCGGCGGACGCAGCCGACGCGGCGATGACGTGTTGCTCGACCTCGACATCGAACCCTTGGTCGCGCAGACGGGCGGCAGCCTCACCGTCCCGGTCGTGCACCTCGGCCGTGATCCGTCGTGGCGGGCCGGTGACCCCAGCCCAGGCGTGCAACCGACGCAGACGCGCGTAACCATCGACGTTCCCCCCGGCGTCCGGCACGCCAGCCACCGAAGGATCGCCGGTCATGGGGACGCAGGACCGTGGGGAGGCCCCCCGGGCGACCTGATCGTGCGCTTTCGGATCGCAGACGGTGGGCGTCCTGCGGACCCGGCGCCGGCGCCGGCGCCCCCGGCTGCCGAAGCCAAGCCGGGCGGCGTCGAGCACCGCCTGCCGCTCCCCCTCACGTTGGGCGAGGCCGCGCTCGGCGGCCGCGTCGAGGTCAACACGCCACAGGGGCGCG
>JBEIFN010000229.1:0-4455 GCA_040382435.1 Alphaproteobacteria bacterium | reverse complement strand
TCGATCCGGTCGCGACCGGGTGCGGGCACGACGATGACCCTGAGCCTACCGGCCGAGGCCGTCGCGCGCCCGATCGCCGTCACAGCCCCGGCTGCTGACGCCCCCGATCGCTTCCGTGGACGCGTGCTGGTCGCCGAGGACAACCCCGTCAACCAAACGGTCGCGCGAACGCTGCTGGAGCGCATGGGCCTCGAGGTCGTCCTGGTCGACGACGGCGAACAGGCCGTGGAGGCGGTGCAGACTGGCAACTTCCAGCTGGTGCTGATGGACTGCCGGATGCCCGTCTGCGACGGCTTTGAGGCCACGCGCCGCATCCGGGAGGCAGGCATGACGTTGCCCGTGCTCGCGTTGACGGCGTCGGCGCTCGCCGACGACCGCCGCGCCTGCTTGGACGCCGGAATGAATGGCCACATCGCCAAACCCGTCCGCGTCGACGCGCTTCGCGAGGCCCTCGCAGCGTGGCTCTTGGCCGAGGAGCCAGCGCCGCCCTCCGCCTAGGCGCGAGGCCCCGGATAGGCGGCCAGCCCCTTGGCGAGCAGCTCGACGCCACGTCGCAGACGGTCTGGTGCCAACACGGCCGCCAGCCGAATCTGAGATGTTCCACGCGAGGGATCGGCGTAAAATCCCGGTCCGGGCGCGACGACGACGCTCTCTCCAGCGTCACGGAAGTCGGTCACCAGCCAACGCGCGAAGTCCTCGGCGCTCACGACCGGAAGCTCCGCCATGGCGTAGAACGCTCCCGCAGGACGCGGCGCACGGACGCCAGGCACGCTGGCCAACGCGTCCATCATCGCCGAGACGCGCTCCGCGTAGAGGGCGCGGACCTCCTCGTAGTACGCCTCGGGCAACGCGAACGCCGCTTCCGCCACCGCCTGCGCGAGGGGCTGCGGTCCGAGCCGCGCTTGGCCGAGACGTTCGACGCGCTCCAGCACCTCGGCGTTGCGGCTGAACAGGAAGCCAACGCGCGCCCCGCATGCCGACCACGTCTTGGACAGGCTGTCGACGACGATCACGGCCTCCTCGCCGCCAGCGAGCTCCAACGCCGAGACCGGGGGGCGTTCGAACCAGATGCGACGGTACACCTCGTCGGCGATGACGAACAAGCCATGCCGCTTGGCCCAAGCCAGCACCCGCTCCAGAGCCTGACGATCGTAGATCGCGCCGGTGGGGTTCCCCGGGTTGCTGAAACAGATCGCCCGGGTGCGCGGTCCGAGCAGCCCATCGAGCGTCGCGTCGTCCGGGATGGCGAATCCGTCTTCGAGCCGGGTCGGGATCGGCCGCACCGTCATCCCTGCGGTCGTCGCGAACCCGTTGTAGTTCGTGTAGTACGGCTCGGGCACGAGGATCTCGTCGCCGGGGTCGCCGACCACCGTGAAGGCGAACAGCAGCGCCTCGCTGCCTCCCGTCGTGACGATCGCGTGCTGCCACGTGAGGTCGGGTGCCCAGCGCGCCATGTACGCCGCCGCAGCCGCCCGGCAGCTCCGCGTCCCCGAGGCCGGACCATACGCCATGACGGGGCTGGACCACGTCCGCACGGCCTCGAGCATCGGGAGCGGGGTGGGGACGTCAGGCTGTCCGATGTTCAGCCGAACAAACGACACCTCCGTCTGGGCCGCCACCACCAAGTCGAGCTTGCGGATCGCGCTCTCTTGCATCGCCATCGCGCGCGACGAGACCTGCGGCATACCAGCACCCCCGCGACCTTCTGACACGCCCAAGATCGCCCGGCACGCCGCGCGACGGCGCCGCGTCCCGGAACCCCGCAGAAAACGAAGGCGAAGGGCGCTGTTCAGCCGTTGTCGAAACGGAACCCGAGGATCGCCGCAGCGTCGGCGTCCTCGACCACGACGTCGACCTGATGACGGCCGAGCGCCGCCAGCCGCGCCGCCACAGCTGCCCCCAGCTGCTCCGCGTCGACGTGCAGCGGACATCCCACACGCACGCGGGCCAACACGCCTTGTCCGATCCGCAGCATCATCGCCACGTCCTCGTCGAGCAGCTGCAGGGCTGCGTCCAAGCGATCGGCAGCCTCCGCAGCCTCACCCGTCAGCGAGGCCGACCGATCAGGACCGAGCTCGCCGAGCAGCTGGCCCGGTGAGGTGACGTCGTCGGGCCACTGGCGCCCTTGCGCCCGCCCTCCGACCACCACCCGAAACCGGTCTAGCCACTTTTCCATGGATCAACGCCTATGCAATCGATCCTAGGGTAACCCATCCTGCGGCCACCGGCGCAACAGGTCGTCGACCATCCGCAGCGTGAGGCCCCAAAGACGACGTTCGTCGATAAGAACACACGGAAGCTCCATGCCGAGGACGGCGTGGGGCCAGCGGAAGGTTCCCCGTCCCACCCCGGCGCGTAACGCATCCAGAGGGACCGGAACCATGCAATGGATCTCGCCGTTGGGCGACCAGGCTGGGACATCGTCCAGCCAAAAGACGTACGGACGCACGGTGAGGCCGCGGACCGGTCGTGCCTCGAGATCGTCGAGCTGACCGAGACAGTCGGCCGGAGTCAACGTCACCCCGACCTCCTCGGTCGTCTCCCGGATCGCGGTCTGCAGCAGGTCGACATCCGACGTCGTACGCTTCCCGCCAGGGAATGCAAGGTGGCCGCTCCATGGATCAGCCGCGTGGACGGCACGCTGCACCAGCCACAGCCGCCCCTCCGCGGTGACGACCGCGGCCACCGCCGCCTGCGCCCTGCCGTCGTCGGGCAAGGTGCGAGCCGGGGCCGCGAGGGCCCGCGTCAAGGTCTGCCGTAGCCGCGTCACGCCGACCTCCCGACAAGGCGTGGATCGCCCCCCTGCCGACGGGATAACGGCCCACGACTTGAGGTGACCGTGTCCGATCCCACGCCCGACGCCAAGACGCCGCCACCCCCGGAGCCCGACGGGTGGCGTCAGACCGTGCGCGAGTGGCTTCCGGCGGTCATCGTCGTCGTGATCCTGCGCATGTTCATCGCCGAGCCGTTCCGCATCCCCTCGGGTTCGATGGTTCCAACCCTGCTGATCGGCGATCATGTGCTCGTCTCTCGGCTGTCCTACGGCCTGTGGATCCCGTTCAAAAGCTTCGGTGTCCCGTTCACCGGGATCGGCCTCGACGACGTGATCCCGAGCATCAAGAACGTTGAGCTCCTCGACTGGGCCGATCCCGACCGGGGCGACGTCATCGTCTTTCACTTCCCCAAGGACGAAGACGTCACCTACATCAAGCGCGTCGTCGCCATCGCCGGTGACGTGGTTCGCGTCCAGGACAACCGGCTGGTGATCAACGGCGTCCCCGCCGAAACCACCACCGCCGGTCCTTACGACGACGTCAACGGCGCGTGCATGCGCCAGCTCGCGACGCTCCACACCGAGGCGCTCGGGCGCGAAGACGGCACGAACCTCGCGCACGGCATGCTCACCAACGACGGCCTGATGGGTCGCCTGCGGACGATGGGCGAGGTCCGGGTTCCCGCCGGCAAGGTGTTCGCCATGGGCGACAACCGCGACAACTCCGAGGACGGACGCGCCTGGGGCTTTGTCGACGAGAACCAGATCAAGGGCAAGGCCTGGTGGATCTGGCTGTCGTGGGACCCCTGTTCGGGCGGTGTCGGCGGCCCGCGGCTCGAGCGCATGCCCCGGTCGATCTACACGATGGAGGGCGTCGACCCCAAGGCGCCCGTCAGCCAGCCGACCGCGCCCACCGCGAGCCCCTGACGGTCAGTCCTCGTCGTCGTCGAACCCCTCGACGTCAAACGGCACATCTCCGGCCAAATCGCGCGCGAGCTTGAGCGCGCGCTCCGCCGCCTTCTCCGTCTCGGCGAGCACGAACAAGCGCGCCGCGCTGCCGCCGAACTCGTGTCCGTCGAGGAACGCGCCCTTGACGGTGTCGAGCCGCGCGGCGAGCGCGTCCTCGAAGGCGTAGATCGCTTCGCGCTCCTCAGCATCCCCCGAATCACCGCCATCGAGCGGAAAGCTCAACACCATCATCCGGCCCATCGGCTCCTCCCTGCCCCGCGACGTAGCGCGCGGCGGATCAGTCCGCGAGGACGACGTCGCGCGTCTCGTAGATGAAGGGGACGAGCAGGACGCCCGTGAGTGGGATCAACGCCACCCACGTGAGGACTTCGAGCGCGCGGGACAGCGCATCCGCCCCGGCCCCGGCGACCGCACCCACCAAAAACGGCCCGACGGCGGCGACCACCCGACCTGCGTTGTAGCAAAAGCCTGCGCCCGTCGCGCGCAGCCGCGTCGGGAACAGCTCGGGCAAGTAGAAGGTAAAACTGCCAAAAACACCAAAGGTGGTCAGGCCGACGGCGAAGAACAGGTCGAGCCTCGTCTCGTCCGACACCGGAAGGCCGAAGGTCGCCGCGATCGCCGCAGCGGCCGCGAGGAAGTAGCCGCCAAACATCGCCCGACGCCCCAGCGTCTTGGCGATCGGCACCGCAGCGAGCGTCCCGAGGAACCCCCCG
>JBEIFN010000228.1:0-4462 GCA_040382435.1 Alphaproteobacteria bacterium | reverse complement strand
TCGGACTTCGGGTAGTTTACCTCACCTCGTGCCCGGACGGTGCGCCCCGTCGCGCTTTTTGCAGGCACGCGCCCCACCCCTCGGGCGACTTCCCCGGAGGCCCCCATGCTCCTGCCCCCACCCCTCCACGTCTGCGCGTGGCTCGCCGCCCGCCCGGCCCTGAGCGCATCCCACGGGGCGCAACCGACGAACGGCGCACCCGCGACGCGCGTGACCGACGCCCGGGCCCTGCTCGCGCTGGCCGAGGCCGACCGCAAGGCGTGGCGCGCGGAGGTGCGCGCCCTCGGTCGCGCGTGGGGCCGGGCCGACGACGCCGCCCGGCAAGACGCCGAGGCCGCGCTACGCCGTCACCTCGAAGCGCTGCGCGACGACCTCGGCGCCGACGGCGTGTGGCGTCCCGCGACCGAGGCGTCCCTTCCGACGACGACGAACCTCGCGCTCCGTGACGCCGTCCTCGTCGCCTCCCTCACCGACCGCACCGAGCACGAGGACGCCGTCCGCGACCGCCTGCGTGCTTGGATCGTCCTCGAAGCCGCCTGGGACGCGCACGTTCGTCGCCTGCACGCCGCCGCACCGTCCACGAGGACCGAGCGATGAGCGCGAGCGTCAGACCGTCCCTTCCGCCTCGGCCTGTGCCGCGACCGCCTCAGCGGCCCGCTTGGCGAGCTGACGTTGCCGCCGCAGGTCGGTGAGCTGCACCGCGAAGCCAAAGCCGAGCATCGCGTAGACCGTCGACTTGTGGATCTCTTGGTCGAAGGCCTCCATCAGCAGCACACCACCGATCAAGACGACGCTGCAGAGCGCGAGCACCGTGACCGAGGGGTTCTTCTGGATGAAGTCGCCGACGGGGCCGACGAAGGTCATCATCACGAGCACCGCGATCAGAATCGCGGCGACCATCACCGGGACGTCCTGCGCCATGGCGACCGCAGAGATCACGGAGTCAAGGCTGAAGACGATGTCCATGAACATGATCTGCACGATGATGCTGACCATGTTGGACGTGCCCGTCACCGCGGGGCGCTCGTCGAAGTCGCCGTCACCATCGGTATCGGCGTGCTCGAGCTCGCGAAGCTCCCCGATACCCTTGTAGAGCAGGAACAGGCCGCCCGCGAGGAAGATCAGGTCGCGGACCGACCAACCGAGGCCGAGTGCTTGGAATAGATCGGCGTCTTTCCCGGCAAAGAAGCTCAGCGTCAGCAGCAGCAGGACGCGCGTAATCAGCGCGAACCCCAAGCCGAGGCGACGCGCCCGTGCCTGCTTCTCTTGCGGGAGACGCCCGCAGAGGATCGTGATGACGACGATGTTGTCGACGCCGAGAACGATCTCCATCATCGAGAGGAAGGCCAGCGACGTCCATGCCTCAGGCGAGCGGATGAGGTCCCACATCGAACAGGCTCCAAGCGTAGCCCACCCTCTAAGACCGCTCCCGGTGGGCTTCAAGGCACAAAGGGGCGTCAGCCGCCGAGGCCCGCCAGATCGCGAAGGTCGGAAGCAGCGAGGAACAACGCGGCCAGACCGAGCGCGAGGATCACCACAGTGGCGAGCGTGAGCAACAGCGGAGGCTCCTCCTCCTCATCGGTCAGGGCGGCCGGCTCCACGCCGAGGACGCGCCGGGCGTCCTGCTCGGTCGAGAACGTCCGCGTGCGCTCGGGCGCGGTGTCCTCCGCACCGCTCAACGTTTCCGGTGACCATACGCCGACGAACCGCTGCAGTCGCTCCTCCGTGCTCGGCCCGACGCCGGAGCGGAAGCGTCCGCGTGCAGGCGCAACAGCCACCGCGCCTCGCGTCGCAGCAACGCCCTCGGCGCGCAGCTCACCGGCGAGTCGTACGATCGCGTCGGAGACGGCGGTGTCGGCCTCTGGAGCCAGCGGCCCATCCTCGAACTCCGGGGTTTTGCCTGCCATCCCAGACCTCAGCGATGCCCCGAGCGTAGCGTCACCCGATACAGATGTCACGCGCTGCCGAAGTGGCTGCGCTCGGCCTCCACCCGGGAGGCCAACCCCCGCAGCACCGGCACCGTCAGGAGGTTGCGCAACATCGCCGCCGCCATCAACACCGCGAACGCGTCCGGTGGCACGACGCCCGCGTCCCGACCGACGTTGAGCAGGATCAGCGCCATGAGCCCCGGCGTGTTGAGCGACACCCCGAGCGCGAACGAGGACGCCCAAGGCAGCCCCGACACGCGGGCGATCCCCACCGCGACGCCACCCGTCGCCGCCGTCCCGAGCAACGTCACGACAGGGACCCACACCCAAAGGCCGCCCGCAAGCAGCGTCAGATCAGTCCGCAGACCCGTCGAAGCGAAGAATACCGGGAGCAAAAACAACATCACCAAGTCTTGCAGACGGGTGGTGACCGCAGCCGCGAGCGCACGATGCGACGAGACGGCGACGCCCGACAGGAAGGCCCCGAAGATCGCGAACAAGTGCAGGGAGGCCGAGGCCGCCGCCGCGAGGAAGGTCGCCGCGAGCAATGCCACGATCACATTGGCCGAGAGCGTGCCCGGCTCGCCGTCCCAGTCCGACGCCAGCCACGCCACCCACCGACGCCCCAAGCCGAGCACGACGAGGACGAGGGCCCCGGCCCCAACCACCGTGCCGAGGAAGGCCCCGACGTCGAGCGGGGGACGCGCGACACCCAGCGCAAGAATCAGCGTCAACCACGTGAAGACGTCCTTGCCCGCGCCGGTGGCGATCGCGAGCACGCCGACCGGATGCCGATGCAGATCCACCTCGACGAGGATCCGTCCCAAGATCGGGATCGCGGTGATGCCGAGCACCAAGCCGAGGAACAACGCCCAAGCGAGGGGCGAACTCTCGCCCGGCATCGCCGCACGCAGCGGCGGGCCGAGCACGAACCCGAGCGCGAGCGGCGCCAGCAGCGTGCCCGCGGCGAGCGCGCCCGAGCGCGACGACTGCCCGCGGAGGTGGGCGAAGTCGAACGAGGCCCCGATCAAGAACAACGCGAGGATCAAGCCTAGATGCGAGAAGTAGGGCAGGATCGAGGGCCCGTCGCTCGGGAAGACGGCGCCAAACACGCCCGGCGCGAACCAGCCGAGGCACGACGGGCCGAGCATCAGGCCGGCAAGGATCTCGCTGACACTCTGGCTCTGCCCGAGACGGGCCCCCAAACGGCCGCCGATGCGCGCCGCGCCGAGGATGACGACGAACTGGACGAGCAGCCCGACGAGGACATGTTCGGTCTGGGCGTGAAAGGCAGTCATGTCGAGCCTCGGTGGGGCTTGGTCAGCGCGTGGCGTCCGCCGGGTTCCCGAGGGGGGGCATGACGTACGCGTCGGGCTCACGGTCCGGACCTGGGAACACCAACTCGGCGTCGGCGACGACCACGACGGCCGGCACCGACGCGACCGAGGCCAACCCGTCGGTTGTCCCCATCGACGCGCCCGCCGAGTTGCCCGCGAGGTAGCCCACCGTCTGCCGGGTGGCGGACGCAGCGACAAGATCTCGCAGCAGACGGCGATCGGCGTCGATGAACTGCAGGCTCACCACCGGGCGTTCGGTGCCGTCCGGCGCGCGCCAGACGGCATCGGCGACGCGCTCCAAGGTCCCCGGCTGCGCCGCTTGAAGCGACCGAACGACCAGGACCTCGTCCACATCCGCGGCCCGTCGCTCGCGATCGACCGCCGTGCGCATCGCGCGCTCCGACAGCCCGCGCTGCGGGAGCACGCGCCAGTGGGCGAAGCGAGCATTCCACGCCCCCTGGACGGCGCCGCGCGCGTGCCCGTTGCTCTCCGGAAGCTCACCCGGGCTGGCCGGCCGCGGCGCGGTCGTCCGGAGGAGGTCAACGACGCGGCCATCCTCCACGAGCGTCACCGCGCGCGCCAACGCGCCGTCCCGGTCCCAGCGGTACGCACCGGGCAGGTCATCGGGCCACGTCGTCGGATCATCGGCCACCGTCCAGCCCTCGGGCAGCAACCGACGCCCCAGCCGCGGCCCACCGCGCACCAGCTGCTCCCACGAGACCCCCGGCCGCGGCAGCGGCGGCGTCCCGTCGAGCTGCGGTTCGAGCAGGCCCGCGAACAGCTGCACGACAGCCCGGCCTTCGAAGACGACGGGGCCAGCGTACGAGGCGACCACGGGGGCCCGGGCGCGCGCGTCCACGCGGGCAGCCATCGCGCGCAAGGTTGGGAACAGCGCATCTCGGTCCGGCAGGTCGGCAGGCGTCGCCCCCACGAGGTTGAGCTCCTCGAACACCCGCACGCCGTCCTCGCGCACCGCGTCGCACCAAGCGTAGAGCGCGACAAACGACTCGGGCTGCGCGATGCGCGACCCCATCGCATCGACCCGGACGACGCGCGCTTCCTCGCTCGCCAACTCGACCCAGCCGCTGCGCAAGCTCGGCGTCTCGGCGAAGATGGCAGAGGCCGCCACTACGACGTCCGACCACGCCGCTCGGTCGAGCTCCCACGCCGGCGACGGGACCGTCCCCTGGACGACCG
>JBEIFN010000227.1:0-4485 GCA_040382435.1 Alphaproteobacteria bacterium | reverse complement strand
CGCTACTTGATCGGCCGCCTGCGCGACACGTGGGCGTTCCAGGGTTCACCGTTGCGCGTCCACTTCCGCAAGCGCCGCAAGGCGGGCGAGCAGCCCTGAGATGGCGGTCCGCCTGCTCGATGAGCACGTCGTCAACCAGATCGCCGCGGGCGAGGTGGTGGAGCGTCCGGCGAGCGTGGTGAAGGAGCTGGTCGAGAACGCGCTCGACGCGGGGGCCAAGCAGCTCGATGTGCGGCTGGGGCAGGGGGGCGTAGCCCTCGTCGAGGTCGTCGACGACGGCGTCGGGATGTCGCGCGCCGACGCGATGTTGTGCATCGAACGGCACGCGACGAGCAAGATCTCCGCGGCCGACGACCTCGTCGGCGTCACCACCTGCGGGTTTCGGGGCGAGGCGCTCCCGTCGATCGGCAGCGTCGCGCGGCTCGAGATCGTCACGCGGCGCGCCGAGGACGAGGTCGGCACGCGGATCCGCGTCGCGTCGGGGCGGCTCGTCGACGTCAGCGACGTCGCGGCGCGCGTCGGCACCACTGTGACCGTGCGCGGGCTGTTCGCCGACGTCCCCGTCCGCCGAAAGTTCCTGCGGTCGCGCGAGGTCGAGGCGGAGCACGCGGTCGAGGCGGTCCGACGGGCGTTGCTGCTGCGACCTGACGTCGGCGTGCGCGTCGAGCATGACGGCCGCGAGGTCCTGTGCGCCGAGCCGTCCTCGCTCACGACGCGCGCGACGCGCCTTCTTGGGGTCGACGTGGCCGCCTGGCGCGAGGTCGACGCCGAGGAGGGCGCGGTCGCGGTACGCGGCGTCATCGCGGCGCCCTACGTGCACCGGCCGGGCGCGGCGGGCGCGGTCTATGTCTTCGCCCACGGCCGGTACCTGCGTGAGGGGGCGGCGCGCCGTGCGGTCACTGAGGCGTATCGCGGCGCGCTTCCGGCCGGCCGCGCGCCCGTCGTCGTCCTCGAAGTCCGCGTTCCTCCTGAGTCAGTCGACGTCAACGTCCATCCGCAGAAGACGGAGGTCCGCTTCGCCAACCCCGGGCGGGTCGTGGCGCACATCGGCGAGACCGTCCGCAACGCCTTGCGCGAGGCGCCCGCCGCGCCGACCCGTCCGATCGGGCACGCCACGCGGCGGGGGGACGACGCGTCGCCGCCGTTGTTTGCAGCTCCTCCCATCGCGGCGCTGCCGCCGAGCGCGTTGCTGGGGACACCGTCGTCGCCGGGTACTCCGGCTCGGTCCGCGGCCCCTCCTGCCTCCCCGCCCGTCCCTACGCCCCCGCCCGTGACGCCCGGTCCAAGTCTTCCCCCAGCGGTCGCCGCGCCCGTCGCCGCGTCGCCGCCGCCGGCTTGGGACGAGGCGTTGGTGGCGCCATCGGCGGACGCCACGGCTCCGCCTTGGCGGTCGCGGACGGTGCTCGGCGTGCTGCATGGCCGCCTCGCTGTGGTCGGGCTCGACGGCGGGATGGCGGTCGTGGATGTCGACCGGGTGCGACGCCGCGATCTGGCGTCGGTGCTCCGCGAAGAGCGCGCGCGCCTCGCGGTGCGGACGCGCGACCTGCTGCTCCCGGTCGTCGTCGAGCTCGGGCGCGAGGCCACACGCCGCGCCGTCGCGCTCGCCGAAGCGTGGCTGACGCTCGGCGTGGAGATCGCGGCGCACGCGCCGCACGCCGTGGCCGTCCATGCGCTGCCCGACCGCGTGCCCGGCGAGCCGAGCACGCTGCTCACGGCTTTGGTCGCGGCCGTCGACCCGGAGGCGGCGCTGGCCGACGCGGCGTCGCTGCCCCCGATCGACGTCGCGGCGGCGAAGGGTTGGCTGGCGCGCGTTGACGAGGACGTCGCGTTGCTGGCGGGCTTGGTGGCGACGTGGTCCGACGCCGATCTCGCCGCGCGCATGGGGAGCGGCCGTTGAGACCGCGCGCTTGGGTGATCGCTGGCCCCACCGCGGCGGGGAAGACAGCCTTGTCCCTGAGCGTCGCCTCGGCGTTGGGCGCCGAGATCGTCAGCGCCGACGCGATGCAGGTCTACCGTGGGATGGACATCGGCACCGCCAAGGTGTCGGCCGCCGAACGCGCCGCAGCACCCCACCACGGGCTCGACGTCGTCTCGCCCGGTGATCCGTTCGATGTCGCCGACTTCCTCCGGATCGCGCATGGCGTTTTGGCGTCGGGCAGACCGGTGGTCGTCGTCGGCGGGACCTCACTTTATCTGCACCACTTGCGTCGTGGCATCGCTGAGACGCCGGCACCCGATCCCGTCCTGCGCACGGCGTTGCTCGACGACCCCGATCTGTACCGGCGCCTGCAGGACTGCGACCCCGCGTTGGCCGCTCGGCTCGATCCGGCCGACCGCGTCCGGGTGGTGCGCGGCGTCGAGGTGTTCGTCCAGAGCGGGCTGCGGCTGTCGGATCTACAGGCGGCGCACGCAGCCGCGCCCGATGTCGTGGACGTCGACGGGGTCTGGGTTGATGCCCCCGATCTCGATGCGCGCATCGACGCGAGGGTCCACGCGATGATCGAGGCCGGCTACGTCGATGAGGTCCGGGCGCTGCTCGACGCGGGCGTTGCACGCGAGGCCAAGCCGATGCGGTCGCTCGGGTATCGGCACCTCGCCGATCACCTCCTCGATGGGCGCCCGCTCGCCGACGCGATCGAGGCAACCCAGCGGGACACCCGGAGATTCGCGCGCAAGCAGCGCACGTGGCGCAAGCACCTGGGCCTCGTCGATGCGGGCGCCGTCGACGCGGTGGCGCGCGCGAGGGACCACCTGCGCGGGTGACGTCCGGACAGCTGAGCGGTTAGGGGCGCGGTCCGGAGGTCCGTATGGACGTCATCCTCGACTTCGAACGGCCGATCGTGGAGCTCACCCGTCGGATCGAGCAGCTACGCGAGCTCGCGTCGCGGGACGGCGTCGACCTCTCCGTGAGCCTTCAGCAGCTGGAATCCCAGCTCTCGTCTCTTCAAGAGGCCACCTTCTCCCAGCTCTCTCGCTGGCAGCGCACGCAGATCGCACGTCACCCCGGGCGTCCGTTCACGCTCGACTTCGTGGGCGGCCTGATCACCGAGTGGACGGAGCTGCACGGCGATCGCGCCGGGTTCGACGATCAGGCGATGGTTACGGGTCTCGGACGCTTTCGTGGGCGTCCGGTCGCGGTCATCGGACACCAAAAGGGCCGTAAGACGCGCGAGAACATCGTCCGGAACTTCGGCATGGCGCGCCCCGACGGCTACCGCAAGGCGCTGCGGGTGATGGACTTGGCCGACCGTTTTGGACTGCCGATCCTCACGTTCATCGACACGCCCGGCGCGTACCCGGGGATCGACGCCGAGGAGCGCGGCCAGGCCGAGGCCATCGCCCGCAACATCCTCGAGATGTCGCGGCTGAGCGTTCCCGTCGTCACGGTGGTCGCAGGCGAGGGCGGTTCGGGCGGCGCGCTCGCCATCGGCGTCGCGAACCGCGTGCTCATGCTCGAAAATAGTGTCTACTCGGTGATCTCGCCGGAGGGCTGCGCCGCGATTCTCTGGCGCGACCGGGCAGAGGCACCGCGGGCGGCGGAGTCGCTGCGGATCACGGCGAACGACTGTTTGGAGCTCGGCGTCATCGACGAGATCGTGCCCGAGCCGGTGGGCGGCGCCCATCGGGACCCTGCGGCCGTCGTCGCAGCGGTGGGTGAGGCCGTCGCGCGGCACCTCGACGCGCTGGTGGGCGAGACGCCCGACGCGCTCCGTCGCCAGCGCCACGCGCGCTTCCGCGCGATGGGTCGGTTCGTGGTCGCGTGAGCGAGCGCGTGGTCGGGCCGACGGGGCCACTCCGCGGCGAGTTGGTGATCCCGGGCGACAAGTCCGTGTCGCACCGTGCCTTTCTGCTATCTGCGCTCGCGGATGGGCCGTCGCGCGTCCGTGGCGTGCTGCGCTCGACCGACGTCGACGCCACACGGCGCGCCGTCGAGGCGATGGGGGTGTCGGTCGAAGCCGACGGCGATGCCTGGGTGGTGCGCCCGCCTCCCGTCCTGCGTGAGCCTGCTGATGTCCTCGACTGCGGGAACGCCGGCACCGCGATGCGGCTGCTTGCGGGCGTCGTCTCGGCTGAGCCGTGGTGGGCGGTGCTGACGGGAGACGCGAGCCTGCGCGGCCGTCCGATGGCGCGGGTCGTCCGGCCGCTTCGCGCGATGGGCGCCGTGATCGAGGGGCGCGACGGCGGTCAGCGTGCGCCGATCGCGGTCCGTGGCGGATCGCTTCGGCCGACCGATCACGTCCTCGACATCGCGTCGGCGCAGGTGAAGTCGGCCTGCCTGCTCGCGGGACGTCGGGTCGGCGTCTCGGTCACCGAGCCCGGGCGGAGCCGTGACCACACCGAGCGCATGTTGCGTGCGATGGGCGCCGATCTCCGCGTCGAGGGCAACACGGTGCGGCTGGCGCCCACCTCGCGGCTCGCGCCGGTCGACGTCGACGTGCCGGGTGATCCCTCGTCTGCGGCGTTCTGGGCGGTGGCTGGATCGAT
>JBEIFN010000226.1:0-4489 GCA_040382435.1 Alphaproteobacteria bacterium | reverse complement strand
ATCGGGGTCATTGTCGCCTTCGAAGCCCTCAGTGGTGACGCGGCCCAGAACGGCGAGATGACCGACGTCATGGCGGGCATCGCCGAAGCCTTGGTCGCCACCGGCGT
Organism: Alphaproteobacteria bacterium; assembly: GCA_040382435.1. GTDB lineage: Bacteria > Myxococcota_A > UBA796 > UBA796 > JBEIFN01. Next base: position 4,382 of record JBEIFN010000226.1, on the reverse strand, counting down.
CGGGCTGTTCGTCGCGATCCCCGCTGTCATCGCCTACAACGCCGTCCAGGCCCGCGTCGAGGCCATTGAGGCGTCGGCGGCTTCGCTCGGCCGCCTCGTCGTCGCGGCGCTGCAAGCCCAAGCGCACGCGCGGCAACACCGCGACGAGGGCTGACGTGGGCGGCGGCGCGGGTCGCTCCCCGACAGGTCGACGGTCGCGGATCGTCGGAATCAACGTCACGCCGATGGTCGACGTGATGCTCGTCCTGCTCGTGATCATGATGGTCTCCGCCAACTTCATCGCGACGAAGGCGTTGCGGGTCGACCTCCCCACGGCGCGCGAACATGACGGTTCGACCTCGTCGCCTTGGGAGGTCGAGGTCGCGCCCGACGGACGCATCGCGCTCCAGGGCGCACCGGTCACCGAGTCCGAGCTGGTCGCCCAGCTCGCGCAGGCCGCCCAGGACACGCCCGACGTCAACCTCGTCGTCAAAGCGGACGGCGGCGCGACCCACGCGGCCGTCGTCCACGTCATGGACTTGGCGCGCTCCGCCGGAATTCGCCGCTTCGCGCTCGCCGTTCAGGCAGGCGCGGCCCCGTGACCGCGCACCCCGCTTCGGCCTCGCGCGCTGGCGTGATCGTCGGCGTCGTCATCAGCTTGCTGCTGCACGGCATCGGCGGCGGCGCGCTCACGGTGTTCGCCGAGGCGGGACCGCCCCCTGACGAGGACGAGGCCCCACTCGACGTCGCGCTCGTCGACGCCACACCGGCGGCGGCGGAGCTTGAAGAAGCCGAGGACGCCGCCGACGCAGACCCGGAGCCGAAGCCGACCCGCAAGCCCGAGCCCCCAACACCGCCGTCACCCACGCCTCCCCCACCCGCGCCAGCGGCCGACGACGACGCCCCATCGACGCCGACGGAGCCTCGCCCCACGCCAACGAGCGACGACGCCCCGGCCGCGTCCGAGGTCGCGCCCATCCCGTCGACAGCCGACGACGGCCTCACCGTCCCCGCGCGCAAACCACGGCCCAAGCCGGGCACCGTCCCGCGTCGGCCAAAGCCCGCCCCCACGACGCCCCACACCGACGACGAGATCGACCCGACCGCCGTCAAAGAGGTTGTCAACAAAGAGGCCGTCCGCAACACCACCGTCGACTGCAACATCCCCGAACCCGACATCCGCGTGAGCCCCGACGACCCGCAGCATTGGATCGTGCGCAAGGCGCTGATCGAGCGCTACGCGACCTCGATGAAGGAGTTCAACAGCCTGGGATGGAGCCGGCCGTCCCCATTCGAGGAAGCCCCCGGGCGGCAGATCGGCGGCTTCGGCTGCGCCAGCCCGCTGTACAAGGCCGGCATGCGCGCCCGCGACGTCATCCAGGCGATCAACGACAAGCGCATGTACACGGTCGCGCAGGTGATTGGATTTTGGCTTTTCGGCAAGAAGAAGGGAGACTTCACCTGCACCCTGTACCGCCGCGGCCAGGTCATCACCCACACCTACACGGTCCTCGAGGACGACGCCTACGACGCCCTGCCACCGTTGCCGCCCACCGCCGAGGCCCCGACGCCGCCGGGCAGCGACGCCTCCCCCGTCCCCGCTGTGGCCCCCTGATGTGCGCCCACGGCCTTCCTGACCGACCGTTCCGAACCCCCGACGGACGCCGCGTGGGTCTGCACCTGTGGCCGTTCCTTGCGGTCGTCGTCGCGTACAAGCGGTGGGTGTCGCCGCTGCTGCCTCCGGCGTGCCGTTTCACGCCCTCGTGTTCGGTGTACGCTCTCGATGCGATGCGGTACCACGGTCTGCGCGGTATCCTCATGGCGATCGGCAGGCTGGCGCGGTGTCAGCCCTTCCATCCCGGCGGCTACGACCCCGTCCCGGGCGTCCCCGCTCCCTCCCCGGAGGCCCCATGACGTCCTTGCCGTCTCGCCGCTGGTGGGTCCTCGGGTGTGCGGCGATCGGGATGCAGAGCGCGGTCGCCGCCCCCGAGACGCCGGTCGCCGTGATCGAGACGGTGCGAGGGCTGCGCACCGACATCGAGCGCCTCCGCGAGCTGCGGTTCGAACGCGACGTACCGGTCACGCTCGAGGACGGCGAGCAGGTGCGCGCGCACGCCCTCCACGAGCTCGACCGCCCGACCGCCCAAGAGGACCTCGCCGCCTTCAGCGCGATGCTCTCGGTGTTCCGAATGGCCCCTGCTGGCCTCGATGTGCGCAAGACGTACGCCGACATCCTCGCCGAGGCCGTCGCCGGCTACTACGACCCCGACACGCGCCGCCTCGTCCTCGTCCAGCAGGCCGGTGCGTTCGAAGGCAACGACGCGGCGTTGGGGATGCTCGAGCAGGTCACCGCCGCCCACGAGCTCGTGCACGCCCTTCAAGACCAACACTTCGACCTGTGGACGCTCCGCGACCGCGTCGGCACCGACGACGACATCGATCTCGCGCTCACCGCCTTGATCGAGGGGGACGCCACCTGGTCGATGATGCTCCACGCCTCGCCCGAGATCGCGCGCCTGCCCAAGTCGGTCGACCTCGGCACGCTCCTCGCGGCGATGGGCGGTGGCGAGTCCGCGTCCGAAGGCGGCGGTGCCCTTGCCCGCGCGCCTGCCATTTTCCGCGAATCCCTCGTCTTTCCCTACGTCGGCGGCCTGGTGTTCGCGCGCGCGCTGTGGCTGTCTGGCGGGTTCCCCACGCTCGACCAAGCTTTTCAGACGCCTCCCATGTCGTCCGAGCAAGTGCTCCATCCCGAGCGTTGGCGGGTCGACCCGCCGTTGCGGCTCGCGCTGCCCGACCTCACGCCCGCGTTCGGCGAGGGCTGGACGCCCGTCTCCGAGAACACCGTCGGCGAGGCCGTCACCCGTTGGCTCCTCGACGACGTCGAGCGCACCCCAGGATCCGCGGCGCGCGCAGCCGCCGGTTGGGGCGGCGACCGCTACAGCCTCTGGCGCAACGCCGAGGGCCAGCTCGGCGGTGTCTGGGTCACGACGTGGGACACCGACCAAGACGCCGACGAGTTCCTCAGCCAAGTCCTGCCGTGGGCCGAAGCCCGAAGCGGAAGAAAGATCCCCGCCAAGCGCGCCGTCTGGTCCAGCCCCACGGGCTGGTGGGCCGTCGAAGCCCGCGGCCAGGACGTCGTGGTGGTCCTCGACGCCCCGGAGCTGGTCGCGCGCTCCGCCCCGTCGTGGATCGGTCTCCCGCGGACGCCGCTACGCACCCTCACCGACCTCGGCCCGATCCGCGCCGAACCCCGCAGCGTGCCCTGAGCGTCTCCCGTTCAGCGGGACCGCATCCACCGAGCCAGCCACGCCCCTTCTGGGACGGGAAGCACACGCACTTGGCCGCCGCTCGCGTCGCGGACCTCAAGGCGCCCGGTCTCGATCGAGCCGACCGACGCGACCAGCCAACGCCCGTCCGGCGACCAGGCAGGGAACGCCACCCGATCCGGGTCCGTCCACGACCAGCGAAGCACACCGTCCATGCCGACCACATCGACCTGGACGCGGCCCGGTTTGGGGAGCGCGGTGATCGCCACGGCGTCGCCCGACGGAGAGAGCGCGAACGCCTCGTGGGTTCCTGGACCCGTCGGGAGCAACGGCTGCGTGCGACCCGACGGCGCGCGCGTCCACAGACGCCGCCGCCCCTCGCGGTCGGTCAGGAACGCGACGCGGTCGAGGTTGGGGACCCACCGGGGCGCCATGTCGTCCCCTGCCGCTTCGGTCCACCGCACGGGCGCAGCGCCATCCGACGGGGCCAGGTACAGCTCCGCTTGTCCGTCCCGGCTGCTGACGAAGACGACGTCGCCCGTCTGCGGGTGCGGGTGCGGCTCGTAGTTGCCGTCGGGGTGCGACACACGCAGCGACACGTCCGAGCCATCCCGCGAACCGCGGTACAGGTCACGGAAGCCGACAGCGCTGCTCTCCCACCAGATGTGTTGGCCGTCCGCCTCGAACACCGCGTTGCGGACCATGCGCGCCGGCGGGCTCACCGCAACGGGCGCACCACCGTCCGGCGACAGCAACCACAACGACTCGGCATGGTCGTCCTCGCCGCCCGAGGCGCACACCACCAGCGCCGCCTCGCCCAACGGGTCGGCAGCTTCTGGGAACACACTCCCGCCGCAGGGGTTGGGGAACGTCCCCTCGGCCCCCGACCCCAGATCGTACCAGCGGACCGACGACACACCGCTGGCGTCGTCGGTCAGCGCGTAGACGATCCGCCCCTCCGGCCGCGCGCGACACGCGCTCACGACCTCGAGCAGGCCGAACGCGAGCCTTCGGCTCAAGGGCAGGTGCTGGCCGGCGTCAGCCGAACGGCGTCGGCGATGGCGTAGTAGCCCGACGTCGTCCAGCGGCTGATCGCCACTTGGTTCCAGCCCGACGTGAACCGCCACGTGCCGATGT
>JBEIFN010000225.1:0-4498 GCA_040382435.1 Alphaproteobacteria bacterium | reverse complement strand
GGCTTTTTTGGCGTCCCGATCCGGTGGAAGGGGGAGGACGATCCCTTCACGACGAGCCTGTGCCCCCCGGTCGTGACGGCGCGAAACCGCGTGGGCGAGCGGGTCCGCGAGGGTTTTGCGGCCGGTGCCGCGGCCGCGGCGCGTCGACGTCGCCGGGGGGCATGGCAGGTCGCGATGCTGCAGCGCCTCCGGACCCGGCCGTGGGCGACGTGGGTGGCCGCGCCGCTCGCGGCGCCCGCGCTGTCGGTGTGGCTGCCGTTGCGGCTCTGGGCGCCCGGGGTGGCGGGTCGTCTTGAACGCTGGGTCCGCGAGCGGCTCGGACCGACACCGCCGACCCTGCTGGATTGGCAGGGGCAGTCGCCCACCCCGACCGACGGCGAGTGCGAGGGCTTCTCGCTCGACGAGGCCGCGACCCGCGTCGCCGCCACGCTGCGCAACATCGGGTTGGTCGACGGTTTCGCGCCGCTCGTGGTCGGTCTCGGCCACGGGAGCCACGCGCAGAACAACCCGCACCGGGCCGCGTACGACTGTGGCGCGTGCGGGGGACGGCATGGCGGGCCGAACGCGCGGACGTTCGCCGCGATGGCCAACCATCCCGAGGTTCGGTCGCGGCTGGTCGCGGTGGGGATCTGCATCCCCGACGACACGTGGTTCTTGGGCGCAGAGCACGACACCGCCGATGAGTCCGTCACGTTCTACGACCTGCTCGACCTCCCGGCGTCCCACCGGGCGCGCGTCGCGCATCTGCAGGCGTGGTTGGAGCGCGCGGGCTCGGAGAGCGCCCATGAGCGGTGTCGCAAGTTCGTCTCGGCGCCGAGGTCTCCGACCCGGGCCGCGGCGCGTGCCCACGTCGCGACCCGCACCGAGGACTGGTTTCAGCCACGACCCGAGCTCGGGCACGCCACCAACGCGGCGGCGATCGTCGGACGGCGTCAACGTACCGAGGGCTTGTTCCTCGACCGCCGCGCCTTCCTCGTCAGCTACGACCCGACGCTCGACGCCGACACGCGCATCCTCGAAGGCATCCTCACCGCGGTCGGACCGGTAGGGGCGGGGATCAACCTTGAGTATTACTTCTCCACCGTCGACGATGAGCGTTTTGGCTGCGGCACCAAGCTCACCCACAACCTGCTCGGGATGGTCGGGGTGATCGACGGCGCCGGGGGCGATCTTCGGACGGGACTTCCTCGTCAAATGACGGAGATCCACGACGCGATGCGCCTGCTGCTCGTCGTCGAACAGACGCCCGAGGTGTTGCTCGCAATCGCCGGGCGGCAGCCGATCGTCGGTGAGCTGGTCGTCGGCGGCTGGGTGCAGTTGCTCAGTCTGCACCCGCAGACCGGCGCGCTCGCTTGGTTTGTTCCCGGGTCCGGGTTCGTCGACGCGAGCCCGACGCGCGTGGCCCGTCACGTCGAGACGGCCGAGGCGCACTACGCCAACCGGCTGGATGCGCTCGACATCGTCACGGTCGGGGGCTGACATGGACGCAACCCTGTGGATGGTGATCGCGATCTGCGCGGCGCCGATCGGCCTTGGGCTCGCGCTGGTCGACGGGCTCGGCCGCGGCGTCCCTGAGCGTGCGGTGCGGCTCGTGGCCGAGGGCGTCGGCGCGCTGGTCGGCGCGATGCTCGTCGTTCGCTGGGGACTTGGCCTTGCTTGGCCAGGACCCTCAATCACGCTCGGATCGTTGCACGCCGACCTCGGTGGGCCGCTGTCGGGGCCCGGCGTCGGGTTCGCGCTGTGGGGGACGGCGGCGACCCTGATCGCCAGCCGTGCTGCACGCGACTACCTGCACCGCGAACCTGGCTATCCGCGCTTTCAGGCCGGGCTCCTCGTGTTCCTCGGCGCGTTGCTCCTCGTCGCCTTGAGCGATGACCTGCTGGGGGTGTTCCTCGGCTGGGAGCTGTTTGGCGTCAGCTCGGCGATGCTCATCGGGTGGCGGACGGGTCGGCAGGAGGCGGCCCGGAGCGGTCTGGCGGCGTGGCTGTACAACCGCGTGGGAGACGCCGGCTTTTTGCTCGCGCTCGGGGCTGCTTGGGCGGCCTCGCGGACGACCTCGATCTCGGCCTTGGCTTCCGATCCGCCGTCCTTGCTCGCGAGCGCGGTCCTCGGTCTCGGGCTCGCGCTGGCCGCGGCGGCCAAGTCGGGTCTCCCTCCGTTTTCGCCTTGGCTCTCCAGCGCGGTGGAGGGGCCGACGCCAAGCTCGGCGCTGTACTACGCCGCGGTCATGGTCCACGCGGGGCCGGTGCTGATGCTTCGGATCGGCGACTTGGGTCTGGCGCGCGCGGCGGCAGGCCCGTGGTTGCTGTGTGCAGGTGTGGCGGGTGCGCTGTGGGGCACCTGGACCGCCGCGGCGACGTCCGACATCAAGCGTTCGGTCGTGCACGCCGGTGTCGCCCAGAGCGGGTGGATCGCGATCGAGCTCGCGCTCGGGTGGGATGAGCTCGCTGGGTTCCACGCGCTGTGTCACGGGACCTTGCGGGGCTGGCAGCTGTTGCGTGCGCCGTCGTGGCGCGATCTGGTCGCGGACGGGGCGGCACAGCCGTGGGTGCCCCGCTCGGCGGCGTGGCTCGGCGTCGACCCGCATCACGCTGCGGAGGGCCTAGGGCTGCGCGCTTTTGTGGAGCGCGCAGTCGTCACCCCGTTGCGCTCGGCGAGCCGCTCGTGGGCGCGGATGGATGCGGAGTTCGTGGACGCCCCGAGCGACCTGATGCGGGTGCGGTCGGGGGGGCACTTGCCCCCGGTGGAGGCGGTGCTCGATCGGGCCGCGGCGCTCGCGGACTGGGTCGAGGCCCGCCTGTTCCACGCGGCCCTGTTCGAAGGGGTGCCCGCGTTGGCGCAGCGTGTCGGCCACGCGCTCGGGCGCCTCGATGACGCGCTGCGGCTCTCATGGGTCGCGCCGGCGATCGTGCTGGGTCTGCTCGCGTTGGCCCTTGGGGGTGCGTCATGACGTCGTGGACGCTCGGCTTGTGGGCGCTCCCGGCCGCCGCCGGCGTGGTGACGTGGCACCGCCCGCGGCGGGGCTGGTTGGCGCTGGTCGCCGCCGTGTTGACGCTGTTGCTCGGGATCGTCACCGTGGGCCTGGATGTGACGCAGGGCGCTGACGTCCCCGACGTTGGGGCCGACGTCGATCCCGGCAACTGGATGTTCTTGCTGCTGACCGCGCTTTTGGGGGTCCTGATCCAGGCCTATGGTCTGCGTCTGCCGAACGTGGGCGGGGCGTGGGCGGCGCACGGGTTGATGCTTCAGGCGCTGGTGACCGCCGAGCTGATGGCGACCGACCTGCTCGTGTTTGGGGTCTGCCTTTTCCTGGAAGCCTTCGTCGTTCGCGCGTTCGTCGCGCGGTACGGGACGGGGGACGATCGGCACGAGGTCGCGGCGGACGTCTTCACCCGGTTTGCCTTCGGTGCGGCGAGCTGGTCGCTGGGTGCGGTCGTCTTTGGCCTGCTCCACCTCGAAGCCACGGGGCGGTTCTCGACCTCGCTCGTCGCGCTGCGGGCGATGCCGACGCCTTCGTCGCTCGCCCCCGCCCTGCTCGTGCTGCTCGGCGCCCCCCTCGCCGCGCGGATGGGCGCGTTCCCGTGGCACGGGTGGGTCCGTCCGGTCGCTTCGGAAGGCCCCGTGCTCGGCGTGCTCGTGCCGCTGCTCGCGGTCAAGGTCGGGGTCGTGACGTGGCTACGGTTGCTGGTCCCGCTGCTCTCGGGCGTGATGCTCTCGTATGCATCGTGGCTGCAAGGGCTCGGGCTGATCGGGTTTGCGTTCGGCGTGCTCGTCGCGCTGACCGAGCACGACCTGCGACGCATGCTCGCCGGCTTGGCGGTGGCTCACGCGGGCTTCCTGCTCGTTCCGCTGGCGTCTGCCGAGCCGCACGGTGTCTCGGGTGCGGTCCTGGAGGCCGTCGATCTCGGGGTCGCGGAGGCCGGGTTGTGGTTCGCGACCGGCTTCCTCTGGCTGCGCACCCGCGCGACCGCGTTCCACGATCTCGCCGACACGGCGGCATCGATGCCGAAGTTCGGCTTGGTGTTCCTGCTCGTCGCGCTCGCGGCGATCGGGATGCCCGGCACGCTGGGCTTCGAGGCGATCCATCTTGAGATCGAGGGGAGCATCGCGACGGGTCATTGGTTGCCGGCGTTCGCGGAGGCGGCCGCGCCTGTGCTGTTCGCCGCCGTCCTCTTGGGCTGGTTCCAAAGGTTGTTCCTGGCGGAGCCTGCACCGGATGCGCCGCGTGCGGACGACCTGCGTCCCTCGGAGCTGCTCGTGGCCGCCGCCCTCGCGGGCGTTCTGGTCGACGGCGGCCTCGACGCGACGCGATGGGTGGAGGCCGTGGAGCACGAGGTGGCTTGGCTGCTGCAGGACTCGGCCTTCCTCGACCATGAGGCGGCGGAGCACGCTGACCCGGCCGGTGCGCACGCGGGAGGTTCGCCATGATCTTGGGCGTTGTGCTGCTTACGCTCCCTCTCCTCGCCGCCGCCCTCGCCACGCTGCCGCGCGTTGGGGC
>JBEIFN010000224.1:0-4504 GCA_040382435.1 Alphaproteobacteria bacterium | reverse complement strand
GCCGTCATCGCCGACCTCGAGGCCTGGCGCGCCCATCGCACGTCGGACGCGCCGCTGTTTGCTTGGGTCCACCTCTACGATGCCCACCATCCTTACGTCCCCCCGCCGGAAGCGGCGGCGCGCGCGCCAGGGCGCCCGTACGATGGCGAGATCGCGCACCTCGACGACGCGGTAGCTCGCATCTTGTCGGGCTTTGACTTGGATCGAACGGTCGTCGTCGTCGTGGGCGATCACGGGGAGTCGCTCGGCGAACACGGCGAGCTGACGCATGGCCTGTTCACGTACGCCAGCACCCAGCACGTGCCATGGATCGTCGCCGGCCCGGGCATCGCACCCGGCGTGGTCGAGCGCCCGGTCGGGCTGGTCGATGTGCTGCCAACACTGCTCGCCGACGTCGGCTTGCCGGTTGCCGACGGGGTCGACGGGCACGTCGTACGGTCGGACGCCGATGCCGTCGCGCCCGTGTACGCCGAGTCTTGGCAGCTCGCGTCGCGGTTTGGGATCGCACCGCATCGCGGGGTGCTCGCCGAGGGCTGGCAGCTCATCTCCCTGCCCAAGCCCGAGCTTTACCGGCTCGACGCGCCGCTCGGGGCCGCTCAAGACGCAGCGAGCGACCATCCCGATGTGGTCGCCCGGCTCCAGGGGCTGCTCGACGGGTTTGGGTTCGCGCCGCCTCAACGCGCTCCGTCCGCGGGCGCTGGGGCGTCGACCGCGATGCTCGGCGCGCTCGGTTACGTCGAAGGTCGGGTTGATCTCTCCGATGCTGGCGCGTTCCCCGACCCCAAGGACCGCGCCGACCTGTTGGCGGCGGCGGTCGGCGCCGAACGTCGTCAACGGGACGGCGACATCGCCGGTGCGATCGCGCTGCTCGAACCCGCGGTGGCGCGTTGGCCGCAGGTCTTCGAGCTTCGAAGCCGGCTCGCCCTGGCACTCGAACGTCTCGGACGCGGCGACGCGGCGAGGGAACACCTCGACGCGGCGCTCCAGCTCGATCCCACGAACCCGCAGCTGCGCGTGACCTCGGGCGTCGCGCTCGCGCGCGAAGGCAAGTCGCAGGAGGCGCTCGACGTCTTCCTCGACGTCGAAGCCGCGCAGCCATGGACACCGCGGGTCCGCGCGCTCGCGATCTACGCGATGCAGGCGCTCGGACGGCACGCCGAGGCGCGCGCTGCCGCCGAATCCTGGTGGACGCACCACGCCGACGACCTCGCCCTCGCCGGCGTCTTGGGCGGGCTTCGGATCGAGGCGGGCGACCCGTCGGGGTGGCCGTTGCTCGAGCTGGGCGCGACGGCCACGGTGCCCGAGCCGAACGTCCATTGGCACCTCGGCGTCCGTGCAGCAGCCGAAGGCCGACTGGACGAGGCGATCGCGCGCCTCGAACGCGAGGTCGCAGACCACCCCGCGAGCGCCGGTGCTTGGGGAGTGCTTGCGCGTCTGAGCGCGCAGCGGCAGGACTGGCCGCGTCAAGCCGAGGCGGCGACGCGTGCGCTGGCCGCGTCACCGCGCGACGCGGGCTTGTGGCACCTGCTCGTCCTCGCGAGGTTCAATCAAGGGGACGACGCTCGCGCCCGAGACGCGCTCACCGCTGGGTTGGCGGTGGACCCGCTCGATCCCGACCTGCTGCTGATGGACGCCAACCTCCGCGCCAAGGCTGGCGACCGGGAGGGGGGCCAACGTGCGTTCGAGGCGGCAGAACGCGCTCGCCAGCTCCGTCAGGGGCGTTGAGCTGATCGTCGGGACGCCTACGGTTCACCGGTCAGTATGTCACCTGTAGGGTCGCGAGCGGCTGCTCCCAGGCGAGCGTGCCGTCGACGAGGGTCGCGCCGTAGATGAACGGCGCCCACACGGCGTTCGCCGAGTCCCAGATCTGCAACACGCCGGTGGTGTCGTCGCCGTCACCGTCGTAGGTAGGGTCCCACCCGTAGCCGACCCAGTCTTCGAGCTGGAAGCTGGCGAGATCGGGCAGCACGCCCTGATCGCGCAGCATCTGGCAGTTCAGCGTCGGGGCGTCGGGGCCGGGCGCGTCGGTGTCGTCGGACCATGGCAGGATCGCTTCCTCGCGGATGTTCGAGACCGACACCGTGAACGCATAGGCGCAGCTGGGGCAGAGGCTGAACTTGTTCGCCAACGGGTTGGCCTGGCCGCGGTTCCCGGGGTCGCTCAGCCAGTCCTTGGCGTCCCACGCGTAGATGCAGCGCGGCTCCGACAGCGCGCCCGTCGACGGGCGCTGCCAGCGCACGACCCACGCCTCGGCACCGACCAACGTTGTCGGCGTCAACGCCGCCGACCCCTCCTGCTGGATGACGAGCTGCGCGCCCGTGTCGCGGTCCACCGGCTCGGGTTCGGGCGTGTCGACCGCTGTCTCGACGGGGGCGGCGGTCTCCTCGACGACGGGGGTGTCGGGCGTCTCGAACGGAGGCGGCAGGTCGGTCGGCTTGTCGCACGCGGCGAGGACGATCAGGGGGACGAGGCGGCGCATCGGGACTCCAGCGTCGCCACGTTATCACCGGCCGCGGCGGGATGCGTCGGATAGGTCGGCCGGGGGAGGGGGCATGAAGCGCGAGGAACGTGCGCTGCGGGTGGCGATCGGCGCCTCGGTGGTCGGTGCGTCGCTCAAGCTCGGCGTCGGGCTGGCGACGGATGCCCTCTCGCTCGTCAGCTCCGCCGTCGATTCGCTGGGTGATATCCTGCTTTCGCTGGCCAACCTGTTCGTGGTCCGTTTCGCCGACGCCGCTCCCGACGAGGACCACAACTACGGCCACGCCAAAGCCGAGGGTCTCGGCGCCATGTTCGAGGGTGGCTTCATCGGTGCCGCAGGCTTGTTCGTCGCCTACCACGCCGGGAAGGCGCTCTGGGAGGGCACGCCTTCGGGGGGCTCGGACCTTGCGATCGTGACGATGGTGCCCGTGCTCGCGCTGACAGCGGGGACGGTCTGGTACATGCGCCGCGTCGCCGACGAGACGGGCAGCCTCGTGCTCCGCGCCGACGCGCTCCACTACGCGAGCGACGTGGGGCTCAACCTCGGGGTGCTCGCCTCGCTCGTCGTCGCGCGGCTGACGGGTTGGACCTGGGTCGACGGGGTCGTCTCCTTGGGCATCGCGCTGTGGATGCTGCGCGCGAGCTGGCATGTCGCGCAGGAAGGCGTCGATGTGTTGCTCGACCGGAGCTTGCCCCCGGACGCCGTCGCCGACGTCGCGGCCATCGTCCTCGCGGCGCCCGGGGTGTGTTCGTTTCACGACCTCCGCACGCGCGGCGGCAAGCATCCGCTCGTCGATGTCCACGTGGTCGTCGACCCAGCGACCACGGCTCAGGCGCTCCACGAGCTGCACCTGCACCTGCTCGCGGCGTGCCAAGCCCGGCTTGGGGAGGCGGTGCGGATCCTGCTGCACGCCGATCCCGAGGGTGAGGACGACCACACCGCCGACGATCGCGTCGCGCCCACGGTCGGATGACGTTGTCTGCGTGACGCGCCGTGCCAGACGGGGCAGAGACAGCGCAGGAGGCGCGCATGGCTTGGTCGCTGGTTCAGGTGCCGTCGCTCGAAGGCAAGGTCGCGGTCGTCACGGGCGCCAACGCCGGACTGGGGTTTGAAGCGGCGCAGGCGTTGGCGTCACGCGGGGCGCGGGTGGTGCTGGCGTGCCGCAACGTCGCCAAGGCGCAGGCCGCCGCCGCGCGCATCGTCGCCGCGCACCCCGCCGCGGATGTGGACGTGCGCTCCCTCGATCTCGCGTCGCTCGCCTCGGTGGCGTCGTTCGCCGAAGGCTTCCTGGGGACGTACGACCGGCTGGACCTCCTCGGCCTGAACGCCGGGATCATGGGGGTCGACGCCGAGCTGTCCGTTGACGGGTTCGAGATGCAGTTCGCGGCGAACCACTTGGGACACTTCGCGCTGACGGCGCGCCTGATGCCACGGATCCGATCGACCGCCGGAGCTCGGGTCGTCAGCCACAGCAGCCTCGCGCACCGGCAGGCGCGAACGTGGGGGACCCCGCGCGAGCTCGGCGGCTACGAACGTTGGGGCGTGTACGCGCAGACCAAGCTGGCCAACCTGCTGTTCGCGCTCGAACTGGATCGGCGCTTTCGGGCCGCTGGCGTCGACGCGGTCGCCTTGTCGGCGCATCCCGGCATGTCGGCCACCGAGCTGGGCCAAGAGGGGACGGCCTGGACCAACGCCATCGTTCGTGCCGTGATGCCGTTCGTCACCCAGTCGGCGGCGGACGGCGCGCTGCCGTTCCTGCGCGCGCTCACCGACGACACGATCGGCGGCGGGAGCTTCCTCGGCCCCAACCTCCGCTTTTGGGGGCCGCCGGTGGTCGAGACGCCGACGCGCTACGCCCGTGACCCGCACCTAGCGGCTGGGCTGTGGGACGCGTCGGTGGCGTTCACCGGCCTCGATCCCTTCGCTGGCTGATCGTCAGGGACCGACGCGGTAGATGCGGACGGTGTGGCTCTGGCCGCTGGGGTCGCCGTGGTTCACAGCGACGATCACGGGCTCGCCCGACGG
>JBEIFN010000223.1:0-4505 GCA_040382435.1 Alphaproteobacteria bacterium | reverse complement strand
CGGCTTGTCCGGGTGCGAGCGCGTCGAGGTGCGGGGAGAGCACGCCGCCGTCCACGCGAACGATGAAAAACTCGAGCGGGTGCGCGGGCGCTGAAGCGATGGAGTACGCGCGGCTGACGAATCCCTGCGGCAAGCCCAGGCCCAACTTGACAAACTGACCGGGTTGAAAGTCCCGAATGGCGTTAAGTTGTAGCGTCGACAGACCAACGTCCCATCGGACGCGTCGCGTGATTTCGGCCTTGGCCCATCCGTCCATGCGCGCCCCCGTCGGCACGGTATTCCTTAAACAACCAGCGTGCCCGAACTCTCTGGTGAACAGCGGCGCAGCGTCGGCCTCCGTGGTAGGTGCCGCGGCCCCCAGGAGGCCGTGTGCGCGACGCCCTGATCGTCACCGCGATGAGCTGCCTTCCCCGCAACTTGCTCGCCTCGGCGATGGGTTCGGTCGCGCGCACGTCGCTGAGCCGTTGGCTGACCGGCGCGTTCGTCGCGGCCTACCGCCCCAACCTCGATGAGGCCCTGGTCCCGGAGGGAGGCTTTGCGAGCCTCGAAGACCTGTTTACGCGACGTCGGCGCCCCGGCGCCCGGCCCGTCGCGACGGTCGATGGCTGGGTCAGCCCCGTCGACGGCACCTTGGCCTACGCCGGAACCACGCGGAAGGGCGTCTTCGAGGTCGCACCCGGTCGCACGCATACGCTGTCGCGGTTGCTCTCGCGGCCGGTCGAGGGGGAGGCCGATGTGGCCGTCCTCTACCTCTCGCCGACGGACTACCACCGCGTTCATGCGCCGGAGGACGCGGCGGTCCTCGGCGCCCACTACGCCCCCGGCTCGCTGTGGCCGGTGTTCGCCCCGGCGGTGCGTCGCCTCGACGAGCTGTTCGGGCGCAACGAGCGGGTCGTCGTCACGGTCCGTGGGCCACGTCACGTCTACGACATCGTCCTCGTCGGGGCGTTCGGCGTGGGTCGGATCGGCCTGGCGTTCCACAGCCAGCTCACCAACGACGGCGCGCCAGCGGGCCCCTTGGAGCTCGCTACGACCCCAACGCTTCAGGCCGGTGACGATCTGGGGTGCTTTCACCTCGGTTCGACGGTGGTGTTGGTCGCGCCCGCGGGGACGGTTCAGTTCGAGGTGGCGCAGGGGGCTGCGGTGGCCATGGGCACCCCGCTCGCGCGCTGGCGTGCCGCGTGAGTCGGGTTGTGCTCGATCCGGCCTCTGCGCGCGCGCTCGACTGGCAGGACCTCTGTTTGGCTTGGTCGGAACGTGCGCACACGCCGCGGGGCCGACGCGCCGCCGCAGCGCCGGAGTGGCTCGATGCCGACGGGATCCGGCGGGCGATGGATGAGGTCGACGAAGTGCTCGCGCTCGCCGACGCGGGGGCATGGCCACCGGTCGGTGGCATCGGCGACCCCGAAGAGGCGATCGGCCGCGCCGCGCGCCTCGCCGTGCTCGAGGGCAGTGAGCTGCGGGAGATCGGCGCGACGTTGGCCGCGATGCACGACGTCGCGCGTGCGCTCGGTGATCCACCGGTCGCGCTCACCGCGTTGGCGCGCTACCGTGCGCCCCTCGAGATCGACGCCGGCTTGCGCAGGCTCCTCGGCGAAGCGTTCGACCCGACAGGCGCGCTTTCGGCCCTCGTCTGGCCCGAGCTTGGACGGATGCGCGAGCGGATCGCCCAACTTCATCAGGGCGTGCGCCGGACGCTCGAAGAGCTGGTGCGCGGCGAAGAGCTCGCCGACGCCTTGCAGGACCGCTTCATCACGCAGCGCGGAGATCGCTACGTGCTGCCGATCAAGCTCGGCCACAAGCGCAAGGACATGGGGATCGTGCACGCGGTCAGCGGCTCGGGCCAGACCGTGTTCCTCGAGCCGACCGCCGTCATCGCGCTGAACAACGAGCTGCGCCTCGCCACCGGCGCCCTCGAAGCCGAGGAGCGGCGCATCCTCGCGGAGCTGTCCGCTGCCGTGGGCGCGATGGCGCAGCCGCTGCTGCTTGCGCTCGACGCCGCCACCGCCGTCGACCTCGCGGTGGCACGCGCGGCCCTGGCGCTCGATCTGGGCGCCTCCCGCCCGCGGGTCGGGCAGGACGGCGTGTTCGCCGTCGTCGGCGCCCGCCACCCGCTGCTCGTCCTTCGCGGCGTGCCCGTGGTCGGCAACGACCTGCGGCTCTCCGACACCCAGCCGGCGTTGGTCGTCAGCGGCCCGAACACCGGCGGCAAGACGATCGCGCTCAAGACGTTGGGTTTGCTCGCCTTGATGGTCCGCGTCGGGATGTTCGTGCCCGCCGAGGCCGGCTCACGCGTCGACCTTGCGCGGCGGGTCGACGCGTTGATCGGTGATGCGCAGTCGGTCCACGGCGATCGCTCGAGCTTCTCGGCGCACCTCGAGGCCCTGCTCGCCGTGCTCGGTAGCGCCGGCCCGGGCGGGCTGGTGCTGGTTGACGAGATCGCGTCGGGGACCGATCCCCGTCAGGGGGCGGCGATCGCGCAGGCCGTGCTCGAAGCGTTGGTCGACGCTGGCCCGAGGCTCCTCGTCACGACCCACTTTCAGCAGCTCAAGGTCCTCGGCGCGGTCGACGCGCGGTTCGCCATCGGCGGCATGCAGTTCGCCGATGGCCGCCCGACGTGGCGGCTCGTGCTCGGTGCGGCCGGTGAGAGCCACGCGATCCAGGCCGCCGGCCGGCTCGGCTTCCCCGACACCGTGCTCGAACGCGCGCGCGCGCTGCTCGGCGAGGACGCCGGCGCGATGGTCGCCCTGCTCGAACGGCTGGAGGCGAGCGGCGCCGACCTCGAAGCGGCGCGCGCGGCCTTGGTGACGGAACGTGCCGCCCTGCAAGCGGAGCGCGCCGCGCTCGCGGAGCGTGAGCGTCAGCTGCGCACCCGCGCCGAGGCGTGGATGGCGTCGGAGACCGAGGCGTTTCGCGCGCGGCTCACCGCGGCCGAGCGTGCGGTGGGTGCGGTCGTCGCCGACCTGCAGCGCGAGCCCTCCCCTCGCAAGGTCGACGCGGCGCGCGCACGCCATGAGGCGTTGTCGCGCGTCCTTCCCGAGGTGCCCGATGCCGCGGAGCCGTCGAACGCCTGGCGCGTCGGCGACCGCGCGCGGCACAAGAAGCTCGCCCAAGTGGGTGAGATTCTACACGTGCAAGGTGGAAACGCGACGCTTCGGACCGGCGTGCTGACGATGACGGTACCGACCTCGGAGCTGGAGCCGGTCGCAGCCCCGAAGGCACCGAGGCCAGCACCGAGCCCCGCGAGCGGCGCCAAGGACGCCCGCACCCCACCCGCGCGCCGACTGGAGGAGGCCGTTCGTCTCGACGCCCTCACGCTCGACCTTCGCGGCGTGCGTGTCGAAGAGGGCTTGCAGCGGCTCGACACGTTCATCGCGCTGCAGCTCGGCGCGGGGCACGACGTCGTCTTCGTCCTGCACGGGCACGGTACGGGCGCGATGAAGGACGCCGTCCGCAAGGCGCTCCCCACGACGCGCGGCGTTGCCGCCTTCCGCCCCGCGGACGTCCAGCAAGGGGGCGACGCGTACACGGTGCTCGCGCTCGGCCGACGCTGAGGGGTTGTCGCGCGCGGTCGCGTCCGGGCGGCTCGGGCTGGACCGTGGCACGCCGGTCGCATAGCCACGGGGCGATGGCCCCTTTGGGGGCGTGGAGGATCGATGCACTGGACGACCTTCTTCGAGCATCTGTGGACGGACTTCGAGGCGATCGCGCCTGCCGCCGCCGACATCAAGCGCAAGCTGGAGGCGTCGGGCGAGCACGTCGTCAACGACCACGTGGCCTTCCGTACCTTCGACCGCTCACCGGTCGCGCTCGCCGACCTCGAACCGCACATCCTCGCGATGGGCTACGCCATCCTCGAGGACTACGACTTTGCAGAGAAGAAGCTCCACGCGCGCGCTTACGTCCATCCGGACGCGACCGCGCCGCGGGTGTTCATCTCCCAGCTCCTCGTCGATCGCTGCAGCCCGGCGCTCCGTGACGTCGTCGATGGGTTGGTGGCGCAGCTGCCCGCCGACATCGCCGCGCGGCCCGAGGTGTTCTGGGCGGGTCGGCCCTGGGCGCCGATCTCGTTCGGCACGTGGGAGGCCCTCGCGGCCGAGTCCGAGTACGCCGCCTGGCTGTGCGCCCTGGGTTTCCGGGCGAACCACTTCACCGTCTCCATCAACCACCTCTCCTCCGCGCTCGGCGACGTCGAGGCGGTGCTGCAGCGGGTCGAGCGTTACGGCCACCGCGTGAATGCGTCGGGCGGACGCGTCAAGGGCACGCCGGCGGAGCTGCTGGAGCAAGGCTCCACGATGGCCGATCGGCTCTCCCTCGTCTTTTCGGATCGCGAGGCGGTGGTGCCGACCTGCTACTACGAGTTCGCGCTCCGGCATCCGATGGCGACCGGGGTCTTCTACCCGGGCTTCATCGCCGCGAGCGCCGACAAGATCTTCGAGAGTACCGACGCGCTTCGCTGACGGGCGTGGCGCGGGCGTGCTACCCCACCGAGACGGGTGAGGGAT
>JBEIFN010000222.1:0-4507 GCA_040382435.1 Alphaproteobacteria bacterium | reverse complement strand
TGTAGATCGGGAACGACGCCAGGTCGGCGTGCGCGTTGACCGACGCGGTGATGCCGGCGCAGACCTTGGTCATCTCCTCGACGAAGATGCACTCGGTGATCTTGCCGGCGTCAATGCCGCCGTACTCCTCAGGGAACACGATGCCGAGCAGCCCCAGCTCACCGAGCTGCTCGCCGACGTCGGACGCCACGCGGGCGGCCTGACCGGCGCCGTGCTGCGGTCCCCGGGCGCCACGCGCGTCCTTGCCGTCCCGGCCTTGCGCGCCGAGCCGCTCACCGCCGCGATCCTCGCCGATACGGTGCACGTCACGGGGTTCGGCGGCGCCGAAGCCCCCAACGTGGTGCCGTCCGAGGTCTGGGCCCAGCTCGACGTCCGCCTGCTCCCCGGCACGTCGGTGGATGCGATGGCGGAGGCGTTGCGCGCGGTGGTCGCCCCGATCCCCGAGGTCGAACTCGTCGTCCTCTCGGCCGCCCCCGCCGCGGTCTCGCCCACCGAGGACCCCGTGTACGCTGCGATCGTGCGGCGGCTCCGCCTCGCGTTCCCCGACGCTGCGGTCGGGCCGCTGGTCATGCCCGGGTCGACGGACTGTGCCTACCTGCGTCCGCTCGGTGCGCATTGCTACGGGGTGGCGCCGTTCCCGCTTCCGCCCGAGGTGCTTGAAGGGATGCACGGTGATGACGAGCGGCTTCCCGTCGAGGTGTTCCGTCGCGGCCTCGACGTGTTCTTCGCGATCGTCCTCGAGGCGACGCTGCCGCCATGAGCACGCCGGACTGGCCGGTGTTGGTCGGCGCGCTGCACGAGGCCGTCGACGGCTTGGTCGGCCCGCTCACCGCGCGGCACGCCGACGCGATGCGCTGCCGCCTCGGCTGCCATGGTTGCTGCGTCGACGACCTCACGGTGACAGCGATCGAGGCCGCCCGCATCGCGCGCGCCCACCCCACACTGCTCGCGGAGGGCACGCCCGCGCCGGTGGGGCGGTGCGCCTTCCTCGACGCGGAGGGCGCGTGCCGCGTCTATGACGTCCGCCCGTACGTCTGCCGCACCCAGGGCTTGCCATTGCGCTGGGCCATGTCCGAGGGGGCGGAGGCGCGCGATGTGTGCCCCGTGCACGCGGACGCGTTCGATCTCACCGCGCTGCCGGCCGAGGCGCTGTGGACGCTGGGGCCGTTTGAGGCGCGACTCGCCGCCTGGCAGGCCGCGTCGGGCGCGCCGGACGCGCGGGTGGCGTTGCGGGCGCTGTTCGCGCGCGGCGAGGAAGCGCCGTGAAGATCTTGGTCGTTGAGGACGATCCGAGGATCGCCGACCTGCTGCGCCGGGGACTCGGCGAGGAAGGCCACATCGTGGTGGTCGCGCCCGATCTCGCGACGGCCCGCATCGCGGTCGGCACCGAGGCGCCGGACCTGATCACCCTCGACCGTGCGCTTCCCGACGGCGACGGCCTGGAGTTGGTCCGCGCGCTGCGCCGGCGCGGCGAGCTCACCCCCGTCCTCGTGCTCACCGCCAAGGACCGTGTCGAGGAGCGCGTCGCGGGCCTGTTGGAAGGCGCCGACGACTACCTCGTCAAGCCGTTCGCCCTCGATGAACTCCTCGCCCGAATCACGGCGCTGGCGCGGCGCGCGTCGTTGGGCGCGGGACGCATCACCATCGACGACCTCGTGCTCGACACCGAGGCGCTTCGTGTATTTCGCGGCGGCGTCGAGGTGCGTCTGACGGCGCAAGAGTTCAAGCTGCTCCGCTACCTCGCCGAACATCGCGGCCGGGTGGTGTCGCGGACCCGGTTGCTCGAACAGGTGTGGGACACCCAACACGACCCGGGGACGAACATCGTCGACGTTTACGTGAGCTACGTACGCGCCAAGATCGATCGCGGCCACCGCACCCCGCTCCTGCACACGGTGCGCGGCATGGGGTTCGTGCTGGAAGCCCGAGCGTGACGGCGCTCGCGGATCACGTCACGTCGTCGGCGCGTTGGACCCTGCTGGGAGCGCTCGCCCTCACGCTCGCCGCGACGGCGGTCGGCCTCGACGCCGCGAGCCACGCAACGCTCGACGCCGCGCTCGCCGCCGCAGCCAACAACGCGCGCGGCGCGGTGGGGGAGGATTGGCACCTTCACCTGCCTGCGCAGGAGATCACGGTCGAGACCTGGTCACCGGGAAGCCGCTGGGTCGACGACGCCGCCGCGCGCGATGCGCTCGAAGGGGAGACGCCGGTCTGGCGGGACGTCGGAGGCTGGCGGGTGCTGCTCGCGGTGGCGGAACCACCGCATCCCGATGAGATCGAGCCCGACGCGGCCGAGGATCATCCGCATCAATTGCTGATCGCCGCCTCACCTCACCGTGGCTTCCTCGGCACCGCGAGTGGGGTGCTCGCGATCGGGGGTGCGAGCGCGCTCGCCGTGGCGGCGCTCGCGTCGTGGTGGCTCGGTCGTCGCGTCCACGCCGCGATGGCGCCGCTTCGCGATCTTGCGGATGCGCTCGACGCGACGTCGGCCGCGTGGACCGGCCCCGGGATCCCCGCGCGCGCCGCGTGGCCCGCCTCGGGCTTTGGCGAGGTCGACCGGGTCGTCGACGCGACCTCGGCGCTCCTCGAACGCCTCGAGCGCGCGGCCACGGCCCAGGCTCGGTTCACCGCCGACGCCGCGCATGAGCTTCGTACCCCTGTGACGGTGCTCGTCGGTGAGGTGGAGCTCGCCTTGCGTCGGCCACGCTCCGAGGACGCACTCCGAGACACGCTCCGGCGGCTGCTCCCGGAGGTCCACCGGCTCTCGGACCGACTCAACGGGCTGATGGCGCTTGCGCACGTCGACGCCGGTGGTGAGGCTGACGGGTGGCGGACCGCTTCGGTGACGGATGTCGTCGCCGACGCGCTCGATGCCGAAGCCAGCGCGTTGCGCGCCGCGGGCAACGCCGTCGAGACCGCGTTCGGTGCGCTGCCCTCCCAGCGCGTGCACCCGGCGTGGCTCCGGATGGCCGTGGGCAACCTGCTGCGCAACGTCGCCGTTCACGCGCCCGGAACGCAGGTCCATCTGCGGGTCGACGCTGCCGCGGGTGGCGTCGACGTCGTGGTGGAGGACGGCGGTCCCGGGGTCGCGCCCGGTCGCCGTGGCGAGGTGCTTCGGCGTGCGGTGCGCGACAGCGGCGATGGCCTCGGCATCGGTCTGTCGTTGGTCGCCGAGGTCGCGGCGCGTCACGGGGGTCGTCTGACCCTCGACGCCGCCGCCAGCGGGGGCTTGCGTGCGACGTTGTGGCTCCCCACGTCGGGGTTCTCATCGAATTCTCATCAACCGCCAAGCTGACCCCAACGGCCCGGCGTCAAGTACAACACGGGAGGCGCGATGATCGCAGGCTGGCTCGCGATGGTGTGGGCGCACGCGCAGGCGGTCCCGTCGGTCGCGCCGGCGGCGACTGCGGAGCAGGCGGCGGCGATGTCGTGGCAATCCGTGGTGCCTGCGCTTCACGCGCAGTGGTCGCGCCTTGGGGCGCCTGCGTACGACCATCGCGCCGATGCCGCGGTCGCAACGGGTGGCGCGCTCCCGGTCGGGCCCACCTCGATCTCGTGGCAGCTTCAAGCGGGCGCCGCGCCGGGCGACCAGCTCACCGCGTGGGTCGACATTCCGCTCACCGCCCGCACCGCCGAGCGTGCGGCGTGGCGCGCCCGCGGCGAGGCGTGGACGGCGTGGGGCGACGCCGATGGCTTGCAGTGGGCGGAGGAGGCGCTCGTCCGCTACGCGGAGGTGTGGCGGACCGAGACGTTGGTCGTGCACCTGAGGGACTGGGCCGACGACGTCCGCCACGCGCTCGAGCGGTTTGAGGCGGCCGCCGAGCGGGGCGCGATGGCCGCGGCGGACTTGGCCGACCTGCGGGGCGAGATCGGCGCGGTCGTCGCGGAGGTCGCCGGCGCTGAGTCCGAAGCGGCCGCGGCGCGCGGCGCCCTGTCGGCTTGGGTGGGCGTCCGGTGGCACGTCGAGGTGGGCGACGAAGCCGCGCACGATGACCTGCCGAGCGAAGACCCGTTCGCGGGCACCCCGCCGACGCACCCCGCGATCACGGCGTGGGCCGCCGAAGTCGACGCCGCCGAGGCGCAGCGCACCGCGACGGCGCGCGCGGGTTGGACGCCGGCGTTGGAGGCGGGCGCGATGGCCCTTCAGGTCGGCACGCCGGCGGCGCGTGCGTACGCCCCGCTCGCGTTTCTCACGGTGCGCGTCCCGCTTCAGCCCGAGTCCCGGGCCCAACAGCAAGCCGAGGCCGGCGAGATCGCGGCGGTCCGCGCTGAGGCCGACCGCGCCCGGCGCGTGCTCGACGAACGCTGGAGCGCGGAGTCTGAGGCTTGGCAAGCCAGTCGGGCCCAGGTCGAGCGCCTCGATCGGTCGGTGGTCGACGTGCTCGCCGAGCGCGAAGCTCGCTTGGTGGCGGCCTTCGACGCAGGGCTCGTCACAGCCGACCGCCTGATCCTCGCACGTCGGGATCATCACGAAGCCGAGCACGCCCGGATCGAGGCGGAAGCGGCG
>JBEIFN010000221.1:0-4508 GCA_040382435.1 Alphaproteobacteria bacterium | reverse complement strand
TGTGAAACAGCGCGCCCCCTTGGTGAGCGACCTCGGCGAGCGCGGCCAGATCCTGCACCGTGCCGAACTCGTTGTGGGCCGCGATCACGCTGACGAGGGTGGTGTCGGGCTGCAGGGCTTCTGCGAGCGCCTCGGGTGTGATGCGCCCGACGCGGTCGGGACGGACCTCGGTCACGCGCCACCCCTCGCGTTCGAGCTGTGCGGCGGGGGCTTGGACGGCGCTGTGCTCGATCGAGGAGACGACGATGTGGCGTCCGCGGGTGGCGCACGCGCGCGCCACCCCGAGGATCGCGAGGTTGTCGGCTTCGGTGGCGCCGCTGGTGAACACGAGGCCGGACGGGTCCCCGCCGAGGCACGCGGCGACGTCGGCGCGCGCGCGTTCGAGCGCCGCAGCGGCCGCGAGTCCAACGCCGTGCGCCCGGCTCGACGGGTTGCCGAACCGGGCGCTGAAGTAGGGCAGCATCGCCTCGACCACCTGCGCCGCACACGGCGTCGTCGCTTGGTGGTCGAGGTAGATCATCGCGCGCTGATCACTTGGCGGGCGGGGTCGCCGGAGCGGGCGGGGTCGCCGGGGCGGGCGGGGTCGCCGGGGCCGCGCCGGGGGCGCCCTTCGCTTCGAGCTTGATCGGGCCGCCGTTCATCGAGGGCCGGGGCATCATCCCGCCGAGGCCCGCGGGGCCAGCCGGGCGCGCCGCGGGATCGGGCTCGGGCGGCGGGTTCGTCCACTCGATCTTGGCGTTGGTCTTGAGCTCCTCGAAGATCTTCTTCATCGTCTCTTGCTTGATGCCCTGCTCGAGCTGCTCGCGGACGTCCTCGATGGGCGTGGCGTCGCGCTTGTCGACGACCTGAGCGACGTGCCAGCCGAAGCGCGTTTGGATCGGCCCGATGACGGCGTCCTTGGCGGCGGCGAAGGCGGCATCGGTGAGGGCCTTGTCGAGCTGGCCTTCGGACATCCACCCGAGGTCGCCGCCCTTGGTGGTGGTGCCGCGGTCGGTGCTGACCTCGCCGACGATCTTGGCGAAGTCCTCGCCGCCTTGGATCCGCGCGAGGGCGGCTTGGGCGGCCGCCTCGTCGGCGACCAGCAGGTGACGGACCTTGACCTGCGGCTTGGCGTACTGAACCTTGCGGTCGTCGTAGGCCTTCTTCACCGCTTCCTCGGTGACGGCCTCGCCCGCCTTGCGCGCGATGTACTCCTTGGCCAGCGCGTCGCGCGCCGCGACCGCAAGCCGGATCTGCGTCTTGGGATCGTTCTGCATGCCCTCGGCGATCGCCTTCTCGTACAGGAGCTGGCCGAGCGCCATCTGCTCGACGAAGTCCTTGTACTGGCCGCTGGACTTCATCATCTCAAGCTGCTTCTTCGGCATGTTCGCCGTGATGGCGTCGAGGTAGTCTTGGCTGACGGGCTTGCCGTCGATCGTGACGACGGTCTCGCCGGTCATCTCGACCTGGCCGGGTGCGCCCGAGGTGCCGCCACAGGCCGTTAGGCCGAGCGCGAGCGCGAGCGGGAGGAGAGCGGGGCGGAAAAAGGACGAAGAGCGCACGGGTGGCCTCAGGGTGCGGGGGAACGCGCGCGGTTAACCGCTTCTTCGCGTCGCGGCAGCGCGCGCGGGTCCGGAGGTTGCTCGGGCCACGACGGAGGTGCGCGATGCGGTTTCACGAACAAGTTCATGGGGTCTACTTCGACGACCTCGACCCGTTCGGGATTCTGCATAATGCAAGGTATCTTTTGTTGTTTGAGCGAACGCTCGGCTCGTTTTGGTGGCACCTCGGCCTAGGCCGTTTCAACGACGATCCCGATCGGTTCCACCTCGTGCGCGCGAACGAGGTCACCTATGAGCGTCCCGTCCGGGGGCCGCAGCAGGTGCGCGTGCGCGTCGCGATCGAGCGACTCGGCCGCTCGTCGTTGACGTTCGGCTTTCGGATGCTGCCGATGGACGCCGACGTCGACTGCGCGCGCGGCACGCGGACCGTGGTCCGCGCCGATCCGACGACGTGGCAGCCCGCGCCGTGGTCCGACGCGTTCCGCCAGCAGCTCGGTCCGTGGTTGCCCAAGGAGGACGCATGATCTGGGCTTGGTTGCACGTGCTCGCTTGGTCGCAGGGGCCGCCGGAGGGTTGGGAGCCGCTTCCGCCGCCGGAGCCCGTCGAGGACGGTGCCCCGGTGGCGGAGATGTTGATCGTTGGGGGGCCGCGGATCGCTGCCGCGCGCGCTGATCTGGTGCGCACGCTCGCGGCGCAGGGCTGGATGACGCGGGATCGCAGCAAGCGCGATGGCACGATCGTCGTCGCGCCGCCGGAGGGCTGGATGGGGAAGCTTTTCCTGCATCCGGACGGTCGGATCGACTTCGCCAACCCGGCGCTGACGTTCGATCCTGCGCTCGCCTCGACGATCCCCAACGGCCGTTCTCCGTTCGCGGACGCGGGTCCGAGCGAGACCACCTCGGGACAGTTCGGGATGGTCGAGCGGGGCAAGCAGCGGGCGGTGCAAGAGACGCTGCGAGCGGCGATCGAGCCGCAGGTCGCCGCGTGGCGGGAGGCGATCGCTTCGCGTGCGACGGCCGAGGCCTTGGCGGCGTTGGAGAAGCGGCTGGTCGACTTGTGGGTCGACGGCATCGGACTCGGCAGGGAGTCGCTGCCGACGTCGGTTGAGCGCCGCGCCGCGCTGCTCGACTATTGGGCGACCCGAACCGACACGCCCGAGGGGCGCGCCGCGATGCGCATCGTCGAGGCGTTTCTGCGCAGCCGCGTGCAGCCGTCGGGCGAGCCCGTGACCGAGGCCGAGCGTGCCGCGGCCGAGGCGCGTCGCGAGGACGGACGCCCCTTGGACCTCACCTTGGCGCCAGCGGCCGGTTCGGGGACCGACGTCGCAGCGCCGGTGTGGTAGGCTGTGGGGCAGGGGGCGCCGATGCAACTGCGGCAGGATCCGGCTGGCGGGCACCGGTTCGCGTTGGAGGTCGACGGCGTCGAGGTCGCGCACTTCCAAGGTTGTAGCGGGATCCGGAGCCGTAGCGACGTCTTCGAGATCGAGGAGGGCGGCGTCAACGGCTTTCTGCATCGCCGAACGACCCCGGCGGGCTGGGAGAACGTCACGCTGCGGCTGGCCACGCAGGTCACGCACGGCCTGCTGGACTGGCGCGAGCGGTGCCGGGCCGGCGACACCCGTCAGCGCAGCTCGGGCGCGATCACGGTCTACGACGGGGACGGTAGCCCGGTCGAGCGGTTCCACCTCGTCGGGATGTGGCCCGTCCGTTGGCAAGGCCCGTCGTTGTCCTCGGGCGGATCCGAGCTCGCGGTCGAAGAGATCGAGGTCGCGTTCGACGATGTCCGCGTGGGCTGACGCTCAGAGCCCGTACCACCACCGCGAGAACGCCTGCCCGTAGATGGCGACGCCGGTCGCCGAGATCGCGAGGAAGGGCCCGAGCGGCAGGTAGGACGAGCGCCGCAGGACGAGCAGCGAGATCAGGCCCGCGGCCGCTCCGAGCGCGCTGGCGATCCCCAGGGTGGCCCAGAGACCGGGCCAGGGTCCGAGGACGGCGCCGATCAGGGCCGCGAGGCGGACGTCGCCCCAGCCGAGGCCTTCGCGGCCGCGCAGCAAACGCCACCCGAGGCTGAGTCCACCGAGGCCGATCCACGCCGCACCCGCGCCGAGGACGGAGAGCTTCCACCCCACGACATGGTCGCCCGCGCCAACGATCTGGAGCAGGGCTTGGCCTGCGATCGCGAACGGGACAGCGAGGTAGGACGCGCCGTCGGGGATGATGCGCCACCGGACGTCGGACAACGCGGCCCAGAACCAAAGGCCGACGCACAGCGTGACGTACACGGTGGCGGCGATCTCGGGCGGACGCAGGCTCGCCGGGCCGGGCACGAAGCGCGCCGCGATCAGCCACGCGAGGCCGGCGCTGGTGGCCTCGATCAGCGGATGGACGACGGGGATCGCCGCGCCGCACCGTCGGCACCGTCCACGCAACCACAGCCAGCTGACGACCGGGAGGTTGTCGGCCGCGGAGAGACCGACGCCGCAATGTTCGCACGCGCTCGGCGGGTGGACGATGCTTCGGCCTTGCGCCGATCTCGACCACACGAGCTCGAGGAAGCTCCCGAGGCACGCGCCGACCAGCGCGAACGTGGCGCGGAACCAGACGTCGGCCGTCATCGAACCCCCGCGACGCTCTAGCGCCTTGCGGACGTCTCGGAAATGAGAGAAGCCGTTTGAAGGATCCGTTCTGGCGTTCGTCAGAGGGACCGAGGGGGTGTTGCATGCTCGGTGGTGTGTCGTGGACCTGGATGCGGGTCGTGTGGAGCCTGACGGGCGCGCCCCAGACCGAGGGAAGCATCGAGTTGCCCGTTCCTCCCGCGCAGGACGCCTCGACGTCGAGCCGGCCGTCTTCGTCGGCGAGCCGGCCCGCGACGCCAGCGCCCAAGCCACCGTCGACGCCGCCGCCGAGCTCGCGGCCGGCGCCGAGCCAGCCGCCGGGTGGTTCGGTTCCGGCCAAGCCTGCGCCCCAG
>JBEIFN010000220.1:0-4519 GCA_040382435.1 Alphaproteobacteria bacterium | reverse complement strand
TCGACGACCTGCTGACGCTCTATCGCGCGGAGACACGGTTCCAGGGCTTCGCGCTCGAACCGATGCCGCTGCGCAGCGTCGTCCTCGAGTCGTTGGCGACGGCGTTCGAGCTCGCCAAACGAAGGAACGTGACGTTGACGGTCGACATCGAACCCGACCGGATCGTGCCGCTGCACGGGCCGTCCACGGGCACCGTTGTCGCCAACCTCGTCCAGAATGCGTTGCGTTTCACCCCAGCAGGCGGACACGTGCGGGTGGTCGCGCGCGACGAAGGCGAGTCCGTCGCGGTCGACGTCATCGACACCGGATGCGGGATCGCCGCGCACCATCTCGATCGGATCTTCGAGCGCTTTTACCGGGTGGATGAAGGTCGCAGCCGCGACGCCGGTGGCACGGGTCTGGGTCTTGCGATCGTCAAGCACGTCACGGCGGCCGTCGGCGCCTCGGTTTCGGTGCAGAGCACAGAAGGGCAGGGGAGCACCTTCACCGTTCGACTCCCGCTGGCGGTCGCACCTGTAGAGCCGACCCGCTGGGATGTCTGACGCTGTTGTGTCGCACGGCGACACAGGAACGTTGCGGACGAATCCGGCCGGGAAGATAGGAATCCCGCATGGTCAACGAGTTGGACAACCCGGTGCTGCGGAGCGAACTCGAAGCGATTCGCGCGCAGTTCCTCCAGATGGCGGTGCGAGCCGAGGGGATGGTCCACCAGGCGTACCGAGCGACGTCGGGCTCCGATCCGCATCGCGCCCGCGCCGTCCTCGACGCCGACCGCGCGCTCGACGCGATGGAGATCGCGATCGATGCGCGGTGCGTGCGCGCGTTGGGGCGTCACCACCCCACCGGGGCGTCGTTGCGCTTTCTGACCGTCGTTCTGAAGATGGTGACGGACCTCGAACGAATCGGCGATCTCGCGGTGAACATCGCTGAACGCGCCTTGGAGATCGGTCTGCAGCCCGGCCTTGGGCCTCCCCCGGAGCTCGCGGCGATGGCGGAGCGCGTGTTCGTGATGCTCCGCGAGGTCACCGACGCCTTCTTACGGGTCGACGCAGGCGTCCTCGCCCGACTTCTCCCGGTCGAGACCGAGCTGAATGCGCTGCACGCAGCGGCGTTTCGGACGCTCCAGGTGCGGATGAGCGACCATCCCGATCAGGTGGCGCGCGCGCTCGCGTGGGCCTCGGTGGGGCGTCACTTGGAGCGCATCGGCGACCATGTGATCAACCTCGCGCGCCTCGTGGTCCTGCAGGTGGAGGGGCGTGACGTGCGCCATCTCAACGGCGCCGGGGACGGCTCCGCCAGTTGAAGAACGGTAGGCGTTGTTCGGGCGCTTCGTCGGCCTGCGCCCGAGGCAGGGTCAACCACCCGGGATCGAGCCACGCCTCGACGGCTGCGGCCCGCGAGCCGTCGGCGACCGGACGAATCCACACGACATACGGATGTCCGACAGGCTCGGTACATGCGGCGTCTCGAAAGCCCGGTGACCAGGTGCCTGGGTTGAGCAACTCCAACGGGCCGACGTCGGTATGGCGCGCCACGTGCGTGTGCCCCAAGACCCACCGTTCGACGTTGGCGACGCCAGCGACCAGCGTGGCGCGCGCGGCGACGGCGCGGTCGACGGCGCGCGCCTCCGGCTCGATGCCCTGGGCGTAGAGCAAGAAGGGTGGAAACAGAAGGATGAGTGTCGTCAGCCAAACCTGCAAGCCCCAACCGAACAGCACGTTGAGCGTCGCCATGGCCTGAAACGATCCGACGACGACGAGCAGGAACAGCACCAGGCGGTCTACCCACAGCTCCTGCGCGATGCGCCACGGCGTGTAGAACGCGGGGTGCACCCGCAGCGCATACAACGCCCGCACCATCGCCGGGGTGGCTTGTGCGCGTCCCGCGACCTCGTCGACGCGCTCTTCGAGGGCGCGTGGATCGACCTGGGCTGGCAAGAAGCCGTCGCGGACGCTGAGCAGCAGGGTCACGACGCTCGACCACATCCACGTGAGCGGCAGCAGCGGCTGCACGCGGACGACGTGGTTCCAGAAGTAGAGGGCGTATCCCGCGAACGAGAGCAGCCATGTCTGATCGTTGTGCGGGTTGATCACGCCCATGCCGTTGACCAAGACCCGCGATGCGTAACTACCGAAGGGGAGGCGGATACGGGCCGGGCCGTCCTCCGTGAGCCGGATCGTCGGCCACAACGGGTCGTCGCACAGGCAGTAGCTGTCGTACTGGTGGCCATGCTCGATCAGCGTGTCGTCTCCGGACCGATAGAACCACTCCACGACGCGTACCTCTCCGGGGGCGCCGTCTGGCGTCATCGTGCGCTCGAGCGTCGCCTGCACCGACGGCCACAGCAGCTCGAGGTCGTGGTTGCCGACCACGAACACGACGCGCGCGCCCGAGCTGGTGAGCCGCTGGACGGCCGCGACGAACACCGGGTGGTCTGCGAGGATGCGCGAGAGCTTGAACAGCGACTTGGCCTCGGTGGGGGCGAGGCCGCGGATGCGTTCCATGTAGGACGGATGCAGCCCCATCGCGGGCTCGGGGAGGTCGGTGACGGCGTCGAAGTCGAAGATGTCGCCGTTGAAGACGACC
The DNA here is from genome assembly GCA_040382435.1 of Alphaproteobacteria bacterium. Taxonomy (GTDB): domain Bacteria; phylum Myxococcota_A; class UBA796; order UBA796; genus JBEIFN01. The sequence continues at coordinate 1,933 of JBEIFN010000220.1, read as the reverse complement.
TCGAAGGGCCCGCGCACCTGGTGGCGGGCGTCGTCGAGCATCGCGGCGAGACGGTCGTCGTACAGCAGATCTCGCTGCTTGTAGCGGCGCCACATCGGCCGCTCAGGGTCCAGGGGTTCCACCGTTGTCAGGTGGAGATCGGACAGCACCAGCGTCGTCGGCCGCGCGTTCGCCATGCGTCAGGGTAACGCCTCATGCGGTTGCTGGCGTGGATCGCCTCCGACGAACGGGTGAGAGCCGGCGCAGGAGGTCCCGGGATGGGGCTGTTCGCCTTGGCGCTGACGGGAGCCTGGATCGCGGTCGCAGCACCTCAGGACGCGCTGCACCCGCTGCCCGAGCTGCGCGTGCCCCAAGGATGGCGGGTGGTGCGCGAGGGCGGGGAGGTCCGCGCCAGCGACCCGCAGGCGGTCGGCGAACTGATGGCGTGGCTTGAGGTTGGAGAGGTCCCGGTGCGCGAGGAAGACCTGCCCCAGCGTCGTGCCCGGTACGTGAAGACCCGGACGGAGCACGGGGCCGGCGAGGTCAAGACGGTCTCGTTGCGCGTGGCGGGCACCGAGGGCGGCGAGCCGGTCGGTGAGGTTCTGCTCGACGTCGCCGAGCGCGACGTGACGATGCGATGGGTCGCGCTCTCGAAGACCGTGCCCGGCGGTGTCGTCCACCTCGTCCGGACGGGTCCGGTGGCGGACGGCGAGGCGTTGCTGGCGGATGCGTACGCGCAACTCGAAGCCCTTCAGCTGCCCGAGCTGCCTCCCGAACGCGTCGCCGCCGGTGCTTCGTTGGGCGGCGCGACGCTCAAGGCGTTGCCCGGCTGGCGTGCTCCGCGCGGCCTCGAGCTCGCCTGGTGGACGGCGACGTTCGGGGTGGGTGCGGAGCTAGGCGTCGAAGACCCGTCGACGGCGTGCTGGGCCTCTGTTCGGCCTCGCCCGGGCGCACCGATGGAGGCGCTGCGGGCGTGCGTGACGCCGGCGTCCTTGGGTGTCGTTGACGACGCCTCGGTCCTCGACACGGTGTCTTCGCTGCGCGCGTCGTTCTTCTCGCAACGGACGGTCGAGGGCATCGACCGGCTGGAGCTCGTCGATCGCCCGGCGGCGGTCTTCCGCTTCGCCGAGCCGGGCGCGGCTGCGTTCGTGGTGCCAGTGGAGGCGGGTGCCTTGGTCGTCGAGGCCCGTCTCGATCCCGAGACCGATCGGTTGGCGGCGCTCGTCGCGTTCGCCGAGACGTTGGATCCGGGGCCACCTCATCCCGTCCGGTGGGCGGACCGCTTGTGGTGGACGCTGCGTTACCGCTCCGACAGCCCGTGGATCGCGGCGGTCGGGCTTCTGTTCTTGGCGGTCGTCGTCGGCGCGATCGGGTTCTTGGCGCGACCGAACCATCAGGCGGTCGACGACCTCGCCTGACTCAAGGGCCCTTGGTCGCGACCGTGATGCCCGGGTCGATCACGACGGCGCCGTCGGTGATGCCGAGGACGGTCGGGTCGACGTCGCTCAGTACGTGCCGGCGGCCGAATGCGAGCAGGTACGTCCCGACCCACGAGAAGCCCGTCTCGGTATCGAGGCCCGCGCACGGCAGGCCCGACGCGAACGACTCATGGCAGGCGCCCGGCAGCTCGACCCAGGCCACCTCGATCCCGGAGAAGCTCTCGAACTGCTCGGCATGGCCGGAGCCGTCGGCGCTCCCGAGCATCGACATCACGGGGATGTCGACAGAAGCTTCGCCCGTCGGGCCCCACATGTCGCGTTGGATCATGCCAGCGAGCGGTGCGATCGCGGCCACGCGTGGGTCGCGGAAGCCGTTGTCGAACAGCGCGAGCGTGGCGGGGGCACAGCCGGGGCAATGCGCCTCGGCCGCGCCCTCGGTGTAGGTCGCGCCACCGATCGCCCACATGGTGTAGGTGCCGCGAGAATGGCCTGTCGCGAGCACGCCTTCGGTGCGG
>JBEIFN010000219.1:0-4526 GCA_040382435.1 Alphaproteobacteria bacterium | reverse complement strand
CGCCTCGGGCGTCGCGGCGCGCTGGCCGAAGAACACGCCCGCCCCCAACGCGTAGCGGCGCCAACCGACGCGCAGCGTGCCCGGGGCGAACCGAAACCCGGCGCTGACCCCGAGGTTGCTGGTCCGGCTCGCGGTGTTGCCGAGCACGTAGTCCGGCGCGACCAGCGCACGCCCCACGCTCCCGTTGGCTTCCATGCGAAGCGTCAGCCACGAGGCCTTGGCCGGAACGACGTCGAGACGAGCCGCGAGAAAACCTCGGGAACCGTTGCTCGACCAGGACGCGCGCGCCATCCCGCCGACGCCCAGCGTCGTCCGAAGCGCAGGCGGGGTCAGCAGGATGACGCCACCCAGGGCGTCCGGCCCGTACCAGGACGCCGCAGCCCCGCGGACCACCGCGATCTCGCCCGCGGCCGTCGGATCGATCTCGGGCGCGTGATCGACGCCCCACGCTTGGCCCTCGTGCCGGACGCCGTCGACGAGCAGCAACAAGCGCCGCTCGGTCAGGCCACGCACCATGGGCTTGCTCGTATCGGCCGTTCCACGCTGCGCGGTGACGCCAGGGACGCCGGCGAGCGTCTCGGCGAGGTCCGCCCCGGCCGAAGACGCGATCGCCTCGCCGTCGACCACCGCGCGCGCATGCCCGTCCGATGCCTCAGGCGCCTCGGCGTGAATCACGATCTCGGCGGCGTCTTCGAAGCCTGTGGCGTCCGCCTCGTCCTCAGCGGGCGCAGCGGTCTCCTGGGCCCAGCCCACGCGCGCGCACCCCAACCATGCGACCACTTGCCAACGCATGCTGCGGACTTACTGCGACTCGGTCGCAATGGCAAGCCCGTAGCACTTTGTCACGGCGCCCAGAAGGTGACGTGGTTCCGGATGTCGGCCGCGACTTCACCCTCCGCCGTCGGGGTGAGGATCGCGAGGCCCTGCGCGACGCCCGCGCCAAAGTCCTCGCTTTCCACCTCGCACGTCCAGACGAGCGCGCCGTCCTGAATCACAGCAGGCAGCAGGCTTCGGTAGGCGACACGGTAGACCCCGTCGTCGGTCGGAAACACGTAGGCGCCGAACAGAACGGCCTGTCCTGCCGCCAAAACCTCTCCTTCGAAGTCACCGCCGAGCGCCACCCCCGCAGGATCTGTGGCCACGACGAGCGTCGCGAGGTTCCAACTCGCCAGCCCCCCGTCGGGCACATCGAACAACGTGCTCTGTACGACCCGAAAGCCCGTGCGGGGATCGAGCGTGGTGTCGACCGTCGTCAGCCGACCTTCGTACGCGGGATCCTCGACGTCCAAACCGTAGCGCTCGGACAGGAACGCGCGTCCCTCGTCCTTGTCGGCCTCGATCTCGGCCGCCGTCCATCCGAGGACCGTCTCAGCGACGAAGGTGGACGCCCACCGTCCCGGGATCGCGGTGGCCACCGCGTCCGGCAGCGCCTCGGGGGCCACGTTCGGGTTGAAGGTTCCGTCACCGACGATGTCGATGACTTGGCTCGCCCCCGCCGAAGCGAGGCCGTCCGAGGCGCAGCCCGCGAAGAGGAGGGCCGGGAGCAGCAGAGGCAAGAAGGATGCGTGGCGTGGCGTCATCGGGTGTCCTGTTGGGCCTGCGGTGCGACCCAGATCGAGGTGGCAGCGGAACGTCCGCAGGCGTCCTGCACCGACGCGGTGACCGAACGAGGTTCTTCCTCCGGCCAATCGCGCAGCACGAGGAAGTAACTACCAAGACGTAGCGTCCCGTCGGCCAACGGCTGGTGCTGCGCGTCTCCGGGACGCGTGATCACCTCGACGCGCCCGAGCACGTCGGTCTCGCACGCAGCCGGCTCCTCCTGAGCACAACGCGCCGCCTGCAACACCACCAAGGTGGCGGACGCCTCATCCGATGGGTCCGCCAGCACGAGGTCGAGCAACAGGTGCTGCCCGCCCTGCGGTCCGAACACGCGCTGCGGCGGTGCGTCCTCGTCGATCACCTGAAACGAGCCGTCCGCGGCTGGTTGTCCGATCGTCAGCCCGAGCGGCGCCGCCCGCCCACAGGTCGGATCGACCACAAAACCGTCCACAACCGACGGCGCCGAGGCGCAGCCGGTGAGCACCCCGAGCATCAAGATGCGCTTGCGTTGCATCCGCGCAGCCTACCACCACACGCCGACGCTGTTGCATCCTACGGGCACGCGACTTGCAAATCTCCGTGCACCCCATCGAGGCAAGGAGCCCGCCATGTGCCGTCGTGTGACCTGTCCTTCCTGCGGAAAGCCCGACTGGGCTGGCTGCGGTGCCCACATCGAAGCGGTGCTCGGCGACGTCCCCAAGGACGCGCGCTGCCGTTGCCGCGAGTTGCCGCCCTCAGAACGCCCCAAGCCCGAGCCGAAGGCGTCCTGGCTGGGACGGCTGTTCGGCGGCTGAGCCCGCGATGGTCGTGCGACGCAGGGCGCGCTAACGCCACCGCATCGGAGCCTGCATGCGCCTATGCCCAAGCCCGCTGTTGGCCGTGTGCCTGTCCGCGTGCGTCCCCCAGGTCTCGGTGTCGGACCCGAGCCAGCCCGGCCCGTACCCCGTCGGCATCACGACCTTCGTCCTGTCCGCCGCCGCCGACCGCCCCGAGACGAAGGTCGAGGTGTGGTACCCGGCCGCCGAAACCGGTCCGGCGACGACGTACGACGCGCTCGGCGTACCGCTGCCTGCGCACGGGGCACGAGACGTGAAAGCCGACGCGACCGCGCCCCGACGTCTGGTGGCGTTCAGCCATGGTCTCGGCGGCATTCGCCAGCAGAACTACTCGATGGCAGAACGCCTCGCGTCGTTCGGATACGTCGTGGCGTCGGCCGACCACCCCGGGACGACCACGACCGAACTGCTGACCGCAGCGGGCAACCTCAAGGGCCCATTGCTCGCGCGTCCCGGCACCGTCATCGCGATGGTCGATGCCCTGCAGGCCGGGGCGGTGCCGGGTGTCGCGCCGCGCGGAGAGGACTACGCCCTGATCGGCCACAGCCTCGGCGCAGTGACCGCGATGTTCGTGGCCGGTGGCCGCATCGACGTCGAAGCCTTTGCGTCCACGTGCGCTGCCCAACCCCATCCAGCTTCCTGTGACCTGATCGGGGACCTCGACGCGACGCCGGAGGAGCTCGCTGCGCTGCCCGCACCCGACCGGCGGGTGGTCGCGACCGTGCTTCAGAACCCAAGCGGCCAGTTCGCCTTTCAGCCAGCGTCGCTCGCGGACATCCCTCAGGCGCTGGTGCTCGGCGGCGAGATGGACGACCCGCAGGGCACAGCCGTACCGACGCAGGCGCTGCTCAACGACGACAGCGCCCTGGTCGTCTACGACGGCGGCGGCCACAATGCCGCCACCGACATCTGCGACATCCCGATCGCGCAGGTGATCGCGCCCGACTGCGTCGGTGAGGCAGGTGGCTACGCCGATCCCGCAGCCGTTCGCGCCGAGACGATCGTCCACACGCTGAGCTGGCTCGGCGTCTACGACGCCCAAGTGGCCGGTTTCTCGCAGTGGCTCGGACCCGGCGAGGGATTTTCGTGGACGGAGTAAGCCCCGTGCGCGACGATCTCGGCTGCGAGGAACGATGGAGATAAGTCGACCAAACCACGCCTTGTGGGTCGCAGCCGTCGGGTTTTGGCTCGGAGGAGGCGCGCTGGCGCTGCCGCTTGAGGTCGACCTGCCGTTTCAAGGAAGTGGGACATGGCGCGTCGGCGAAGGCGTCTTCCACCTGCAAGGTCGCGTCCTCAAGCGCGGTGACGCCATCCTCGCGGAGCGCGTCTACGCCCTTCCCGTGGCCGACGCGCAGGCCCTGTGCGCGGTCGACGAAGGAAGGGATGGGCTCGGTGTGTTGCGATGCTGGGACCACGCTGGCCGCGCCGTCACGTTGATGACGAACGGCCACCCCGATCGCCTCGCCATCACCGCCGGTCACCTGGCCTGGGTCGCTTCGGCAGGGAGCCTCCCACACGTCTTCGTCGCCCCCTACGACGGCCGCAGCGCCCCCCGGATGGTCACGAACGTGGGCATCGTCTACGTCCCCGGGCGGCGTCCCGAGGGCTTCGTACCACCGCCACTCGGCGACACCCTGCGGTTTGACGGTCCTTGGCTTCGATGGATCTCGCCCGAGGGCACGCACCAAGTCCGATGGTCCCCATGAGGTTGGCCCACGTCGCCCCAAGCGCAGTCGCGTGGGTGATCAGCGCGTTCGCCTGCGCGACCGCATCGGCACAGTCGTACCGATTCCCTGGGGGCGACGAGCATTATGGCTACTTCTACCCCACCGCCTACATGGACGAAGGCGGGCAAGACTGGGCGTGCGGCGGGACGTTCTACACGGGCCACACCGGCAGCGACTACGGCGCGGGATCGTGGACGGGCATGGACGAGGGGCGACGGGTGGTGGCGGCCGCGGAAGGGGTCGTCACCTCGACCCACGACGGCGAGTTCGACCGCTGCACGACGGCGAACTGCGGAACGGCCAACTACGTGATCCTGCAGCACGCCGACGGACGGCAGACCTGGTACTGGCACCTCAAGCAGTG
>JBEIFN010000218.1:0-4551 GCA_040382435.1 Alphaproteobacteria bacterium | reverse complement strand
CGTCGTCGTGGTGTCCGTCGAGGCGATGGCGAGCCCCTGCGACGGCGCGGCGCATCGCGGCGAAGTCCTCGACGGGTGCGCCATCCACAGCGTCGATCGTGTCGCCGGTGCGCAGACCCGCGCACGCGGCCGGAGAAGCGGGATCGTCCACGCCCACCGCCGCGGGCCACCGCCCGATCTCAAGGCCAAAGGCGTACAGATCGGGCTGGCCGTCCGGCCCCGCCGCCAACGTCGACGGGTCGACGGTGACCTCGCGCTCGCCCGACGCGCCTTGAACCGTCAACGTCATCGGGCCGGACGCTTCGGGGTCCAGCGCAGTCTCCAAATCCCGCCACGCCGCGATGGCGCGGCCGTCGACGGCAATGACGCGGTCGCCGGGCACAAGGCCAGCCACGGACGCCGGCGTTTCGGGACGCACCATCGCAACCACGCTCGCCGCGACCGGTCGCCCCGCGACGAGGATGGCGGTCGTCAACACGATCGGCAGCACGAGGTTGACCGCGGGACCGGCAAACAGGACGACCAAACGCTGGTAGATCGGACGTTTGAGGAAGTGCTGCGACGCCGGGAAGCGCGCCGATTCCTCATCGTCGGACTCGCCGAACGCGTCGGCCCCCGCGAGCTGCACGAAGCCGCCGAGCGGAAGCTGACTGATACGGTACTCGGTTTCGCCCCAACGAAAACCCCACAGACGCTTGCCCATGCCGACGCTGAACACGGGAACGCCGATGCCGAACAACCGAGCGGCGACGAAGTGCCCCCACTCGTGCACGAGCACGATCACGCCGATGAGGACGATGCCTGCGAGCAGCGACGTCACTCAGCCTCCGATCAGGACGCGGTAGCCGTAGACGAGCGGCGCGACGAACAACAAACTGTCAACACGGTCGAGGATGCCGCCGTGACCCGGCAGGATCCACCCCGAATCTTTGACGTCGAACGCACGCTTCACCAACGACTCCGACAGGTCGCCGAGTACCGCCATCGCGCCCCCGACCAGGCCGAGGACGAGCGCGTGGGTGGTGGGGACACCGGGCAGCATCCATGCCGTCCAAGCGACCGCTCCCGCCGCGGACCCGATCAGGCCCCCGACGAACCCCTCGACCGACTTTTTGGGGCTCACGCGCGGGTGCAGCGGGGTGCGGCCGAGCGCTCTCCCTGCGAAGTACGCGGCGGTGTCGCCACACCAAGCGATGACCATCGGCACCAACAGCCACGCAAACCCATCGTGCCCAGCGCGTAGTTTGACGAGGAACGCGCTCAGTCCGCCGATCCAAGCGATGCCGAGGACGTAGCGGCCGACGAGGTCCGCCGCGCGGTCGATCGGCTCGGGCGGGAGCAACGTGACGCGCGCGAAGGTGCCCAGGAGGACGCCGACGGCGACGAGCTGGGCGGCAGCGGCGTCGGCCCAGATCAGCGACGCGGCCAGCGGAAGCGAACCGCCGACGAGCCAGACGCGCGCGCCGGCCACACCATCGGGGAACGCCATCCGCGCGTACTCGTCGAGCCCGATCAGCATCGCGAGGCCGATCATCAACGCCGTTCCCGGCTCACCGCCCCAGCTCACCGCGGGCAACAGCACCATCAGGCCGACAGCCGCGGCCAACAGACGTGTCGAGGTCATCCGGCACGCCGGACGCGACGTCCCACCACCACCGGCGCCTCCACCGTGGACTCGGCGGCGTCGAGCACCTTGCCGAACCGGCGTTGCCGACCGGCGTACGAGGCGAACGCTTCGAGCAGGTGCTCCTTGCGGAAGTCCGGCCAAGCGACGGGCGTCACCCAAAGCTCCGTGTAAGCGACCTGCCAAAGCAGGAAGTTCGAGATGCGAAGGTCGCCCGATGTGCGGATCAACAGATCGGGGTCGGGCAGACCCGCGGTGTAAAGACGCGAAGCGAGCAGCGACTCGTCGATCGCCTCGGGCGACAAGCGACCGGCGGCGACCTCGCGGGCCAAGTCACGAACCGCCTCGACCACCTCGGCACGACCGCCGTACGACAGCGCGAGCAGCAGCTCCATGCCGTCGTTGTGGGCCGTGATCGACTCGGCCGCCGCCAACATCTCGCGCACCGGCGCAGGCAAGCGTTCGATCTGCCCGATCCCGCGCAGCCGGATGCCGTTGCGGAGCAGGTCGTCCTGTTCTTCGCGCAGGTAGCGCTCGAGGAGGCCCATCAACGCCTCGACCTCGTCCTCGGGCCGAGCCCAGTTCTCGGTCGAGAAGCTGTAGAGCGTCAGCACCTGCACCCCGAGCTCACGGCACGTCCGGACGATCGTCCGCACGGTGTCCGCGCCCGCCTCGTGTCCCGCCGAGCGCGGCAGGCCTCGATGGCGCGCCCAACGCCCGTTGCCGTCCATGATGACGGCGACGTGGCGCGGGATCGGAGTGGGCAGGTTCATCGACGGCTCCCAAGTTCGAGGGCGTACGGCTTCACCCGTGGTCTAGACCCAACGTGACGCACACGCACCCTGCTGCACGGCATTTGCACAGATGCGCAGCCGCCTCAGACCTCAGCGATCTCGGCTTCCTTGGCGGTACATGCCTTGTCGACCGCCACGCAGTAGCGATCGGTCAGATCCTGGACCTTCTCGAGGAGCTTGCGAAGATCGTCCTCGTTGCAGAGGCCGTCCTTCTCACCGTCCTTGAGGATCTCGTTGTATTCGCGACGGACGGCGCGCACGCGCACCTTGCAGTCTTCACCGGTGGACTTGACGCCCTTGGTGAGATCCCGGCGACGCTCGGCGGTGAGGGGCGGCACGGGGACGCGGATCAGCTGGCCGTCGTTCTGCGGGTTGAGTCCGAGGCCGGCCTCGACGATCGCCCGCTCGATGTCGCGCAGCGTCGTCTTGTCCCACGGCGTAATCGTGAGCAGGCGTGCATCGGGCGCTTGGATCGTGGCGAGCTGGGTGATCGGCATCGTGGCGCCGTAGCTGGCGACCTCGACCTGGACCGTGTCGAGCATCTTGGGGGTGGCGCGACCGGTGCGCACCTTCCCGAGCTCGCGGCTGAGTTGCTCGAGCGCAGCCTTCATGTCGTCTTCGGCGGAGACGATGTACTCGTCCATGGAACGGTCCTCCAACGCGCCCGCGTAACGCGCCACGGCGCGATGCGCCGACACGTCGCCGGCGCCGCGCTACACGCTGCAAAAGGGCCAGGCGGATGCACATCGAGACCCTGTTGCTGCAGATCGCAGCCGTGCTGATCGCGGCGCGCGCGCTCGGTGCGTTGATGCAGCGTCTCGGCCAGCCCGCGGTGATCGGCGAGATCCTCGCAGGCATCGTGCTCGGTCCCAGCGTGCTGGGCGCGCTCGCGCCCGCCGCGGTTTCAGCGCTGTTCCCCGCTGAGGCGATGCCCGTCCTCGACGCCACGGCCCAGCTCGGCCTCGTCGTGTTTCTGTTCCTCGTCGGCCTGGAGTTCGACGTCGCGACGCTCGGCGAACGTTGGCGGCCAGCACTCGCGGTCAGCACGGCGAGCATCGCGCTGCCCTTCGCGCTCGGGACCGGCCTCGGCGCCGCACTCCACAGCGGTTGGGCGCCCGCGGGCATTCCGATCTGGGCGTTCGCCACGTTCACCGGCGCCGCGATGTCGGTGACGGCGTTCCCCGTGCTCGCGCGCATCCTCGCGGAGCGTCATCGTCTGCGAACCCCGGCGGGAGCGCTCGCGCTGGCGTCCGCCGCCCTCAACGACGTCACCGCTTGGATCGGTCTGGCCTTCCTCGTGGGCGCGCTCCGCGCCGAAGATCCGACGTCGGCGCTCCGGGCGCTGGTCGGCACGGCGCTTTTCGGCGTGCTGATGGTCACCGTCGTCCGCCCCGTCCTCGCGCGCGTCGGCCCGCGCGAAGGGAGCGATCTGACGCCCGGCGCGACCAGCTTGGTCGTCGTGTTGTTGCTGTTGAGCGCGGCGAGCACCGCCGCACTCGGCGTCCACGCGCTGTTCGGTGCCTTCGTCCTCGGTGCCGTCGTACCGCGCCGCGGAGGCGTCGCCGAGGCGCTCACGCTGCGCTTCGAGACCGTCGTGCGCGTGATGCTGCTGCCGTTGTTCTTCGCGAGCAGCGGACTCCGCACCCAGCTCGACGTGCTCACGGATCCCGCCGCGTGGCCGGTCACGGCGATCGTTCTCCTCGTCGCGGTGGTCGGAAAGGTCGGAGGGGCCAGTCTGGCGGCGAGCGCGTCGGGCATCGACCCGCGTACCGCTTTGGAGATCGGGGTGTTGATGAACACCCGCGGCCTGATGGAGCTGGTGGTCCTGCACCTCGGGCGCGACCTTGGCGTGATCGACGACCGGATGTTCACGGTGATGGTGACGATGGCCCTCGTGACCACGGCGATGACGGGCCCGTGGCTGGGCTGGCTCGACCGCACGCCCCCAACCGCCCGTCCGACCACCCAGCGGCCAACCCTCGTCGTCGCGCTGCTCGACCCTGCCATCGCGCCCACCCTCGCGCAGATCGCCGCCGCGTGGCAGCGGACGACTGGCGGGCGCGTGGTCGGCGTGCACTTCCGATCCGCCGACGTCGTGTCCGAAGCGCTACGCGACGACACCGTACCGCTCGG
>JBEIFN010000217.1:0-4563 GCA_040382435.1 Alphaproteobacteria bacterium | reverse complement strand
CCACACACCGGTGAGCAGCTGGTAGTGCGCGTTGACGTAGTCCGACGTCATCTCGGCCGAGACGAGGTCGACCAGACCGTCCGCATCGAGGTCCCCCGCCGCCACGTCGTAGGTGCTGCTGCCGGTCAGGCCATTCGTTCCCGCGTACCAGCCCTGAAGGGTGAAGTTGCCGGCGCCGTCGTTGAACAGCACGGCGACGTCATCAGAGCCACGGTTCGCGACCGCGATGTCGCGATCCCCGTCCGCGTCGAGGTCGGCCAAGGTCAGCCCCTGCGGGGTCGTACCCGCATCCGACGAGGCCGTCGCGAGGACGAGCCGCACCGGCGCTTCGAAGGCCGCGCCACCCGCGATGCCAAAGAACACCATCAGGTCGTTGGAGCTGGCGGTCGCCACGACGATGTCGGGCTCGCCGTCGGCGTCGAGGTCGGCGACCTCGGCGTTCTGGGGCGACAACCCGTAGCCCCCCACGGCCGTGCTGACAGGGACCGGGGCGCCGAACGTGCCGCCCGTCTGACCGACGAGCACGACGAAGTCCTGGCTCGTCGAGCAGGTGACGATCAGGTCGAGCTTGCCGTCGAGCGTGACGTCGGCGAGGTCGATGTCGCGCGGGTCGTCACCGAACGCGCCGACGCGCGTCGTGTACGTCTGCGCCGTGCCGAAGGTCCCGTTGCCAAAGCCCTGCATGACGCTGACGTTGTCACTGCCCGCGTTCGCGACGACGACATCGAGCACGCCGTCCCCGGTGACGTCACCGAGCGCGAGGCCTTCGCCGGTGGTGCCCAGCGTCGCCGTCGTCGAGATCGAGGTGAGCGCGCCCGTCGCCGAGCCTCGGAACACCTGCACCGTGTTGGCGATCGCGTTGAGGACGGCCACGTCGAGGTTCTGGTCGCCCGTCAGCTCGCCGACCGCGATGTCGAGCGGACCGTCGCCCGCCGTGTACGTCGTGTTGGCGGCAAAGAAGGTCCCGTTGCCGAGCGAGACGGTGATCTGATCGACGTTGTAGCCGGTGGCGATCAGGTCCGGGCGGCCGTCGCGGTTCACGTCCGCCAGCTCGATGTCGTAGGTGCCGTCCGCGACCGCGCGGAAGTTGTGACCGAGCAGGCGTCCATCGCCGCGGTTGATCGCGGTGGTGACGTCGCCGTAGGACTCGCTCGCCGTGATCACGTCGGGCGCGAAGTCGGCGTTGAGGTCGGCGACGCGGAGGTAGCGCGGGTTCACGCCCACGGCGTTCGTCGCGTCGAGATCGAGATCGGTGAGCCGTTGAAAGGTCACAGAAGTGGGGATGCAGCCCGCAAAGCAGCTCGACCCCTGCAGGCCGTTGAAGCCGCCAGCGTCGCAGAGTTCCCCGGCCTCGACCACGCCATTGCCACAGCCAACCGGGACACACGTGCTGCTGCAGCCGTCGCCATCGAGGAGGTTGCCATCATCGCAGCCCTCGTAGCCGCGGTGGACGAAGCCGTCGCCACACGCCGCGTAACGGCACAGGCTGGTGCAGGTGTCGGTGGCGTCGAGGTCACCGTCGTCGCACACCTCGCCCGGATCGACGATGGCGTTGCCGCACGACTCGTCGCTGTCGCAGGTGGCGTCGCAGCCGTCGCCAGAGACCGCGTTGCCATCGTCACACAGCTCTTGCCCCGCCCAGATCACCCCGTCGCCGCAGCGCGCCGGCTGGCACGCCCGGCAATTGTCGGTGCTCACCGCGTTGCCGTCGTCGCAACCTTCGCCCACATCGAGGCGCCCGTTGCCGCACGACTCGGTTTGACACGTCGAGGAGCAGCCGTCCCCGCCGACCAAGTTGCGGTCGTCGCAGGTCTCCACGCCGGTGCGCACGTAGCCATCCCCGCAGGACGCCGGGCGGCAGGTGGCAGGGCAGTTGTCGGCGTTGCTCAGGTTGCCGTCGTCGCAGCCCTCACCGGCGTCGAGGACGCCGTTGCCGCAAGACTCGCGCAAGCAGGTCGCCGAGCACCCGTCGCCGGCCACGCGGTTCCCGTCGTCGCAGCCCTCGTAGGCCGCCACGACGCCGTCACCGCAGGCGACGACTTCGGACACGCAGACCGCCGAGCAGCCGTCGCCGGCCACGCGGTTGCCGTCGTCGCACGCCTCGCGGGGGTCCACGACGCCGTTGCCGCAAATCTCGACCCGGCACGTCGCCGAGCAGCCGTCGCCCGCGGTGGTGTTGCCGTCCTCGCACTGCTCGCCCGGGTCGAGCACGGCGTTGCCGCAGGACTCGACGATGCAGCGGCTGGAGCAGCCGTCGCCGGAGACGGTGTTGCCGTCGTCGCAGCCCTCGCTCGTCGCGCGGATGTTGTCGCCACAGGTGCCGGCGACCTCGCGCTGGCACGCGGCCGAGCACCCGTCACCCGACCACGTGTTGCCGTCCTCGCAGCCCTCTCCGGGATCGACGATCCCGTTGCCGCACGCCTCGACGACGCACAGCGCGTTGCAACCGTCGCCCGCGAGCAGGTCGCCGTCGTCACAGCCCTCCTGGCCCTCGACCACGCCGTTCCCGCACGTGCTTCCCGCGCCGAGCGTCTCGATCGCGCAGGCCAGGTCGCAACCATCGCCCGCCACGAGGTTGCCGTCCTCGCACGCCTCGCCGGGATCGAGCACGCCATCGCCGCACCGCTCGTCGGTGCAGAACGGCGAGCAGCCGTCCCCCGCGAGCCCGTTGGCGTCATCGCAGTCTTCGCCCGCCGCGACCAAGCCGTCGCCGCAGAAGCGGTAGACCTCGCTCATGCAGGCCTCGTCGCATCCGTCGCCAGCCAGGAGGTTGCCGTCCTCGCACTGCTCGCCGGGATCGACCGCACCGTTCCCGCAACCTTCCTCGACGCAGGTCGGCGAGCAGCCGTCGCCGGCGTCGTTGTTGCCGTCGTCGCACGCTTCCCAGTACGAACGCAGGCCGTCGCCGCACGCTTGCAGCAGCTCGATGTCGCACTGAACCGAACAGCCGTCGCCCGCCACCAGGTTGGCGTCCTCGCACTGCTCGCCCGGATCGAGGATGCCATTGCCGCAGTCTTCGAAGCGGCACGCCGCCGAGCAGCCGTCACCCGCCGTCAAGTTGCCGTCGTCACACTGCTCGCCGACGTCGAAGGCGCCGTCGCCACACGCCGGCGCCACCTCGATCTGGCAGAGCGACGAGCAGCCGTCGCCGTCGACGCGGTTGCCGTCTTCGCAGCCTTCGAGGGGATCCAGGGCACCGTTGCCGCAGATCTCGAACGCACAACGACCCGAGCAGCCATCGCCCGTCTGTGTGTTGCCATCATCACACTGCTCGCCGGCGTCGACGATCGCGTCACCGCACAGGCCGCCGATCTCGAACTGACAGCCCGCGGAGCAGCCGTCGCCGTCGACGCGGTTGCCGTCCTCGCAGTCCTCACCCGCTTCGAGGACGCCGTTGCCGCAGCCCTCGAGCAAACAGAGCGGCGAGCAGCCGTCGCCCGCCACCAGGTTGCCGTCGTCGCACTGCTCGCCAGCGTCGCGGATGTCATCGCCGCACGACGGATCGATCTCGAGCAAGCATCCCGACGAGCAGCCATCGCCCGAGGCCGCGTTGCCGTCCTCGCATTGCTCGCCCGGGTCGAGGATGCCGTCGCCGCAGTCCTCAGCGGTGCAGTACGGGGAGCAGCCGTCCCCCGCCGCGAGATCGCCGTCGTCGCACGCCTCGCCCGCGTCGAGCGTCCCGTCGCCGCACGCCGGGGCCGGGGCCGGGTCGCCGCCGCCGGTCACCACCTCGATCGCGCACGCGCTGTCGCAGCCGTCGCCATCGGTCGTGTTGCCGTCCTCACATCCTTCGCCCGGGTCGAGCATCCCGTTTCCGCACGCCTCCTCGACGCACAGCGGAGAACAGCCGTCGCCTGCGACCAGGTTGCCGTCGTCGCACGCCTCCCGCCCATTGACGACGCCGTCGCCGCACGCGAGCGCGGCCGCCACTTCGAACGCGCAGCCGCCGTCGCAGCCGTCCTCAGGTACGGAGTTGCCATCCTCGCACTGCTCACCGGGGTCGAGGATGCCGTTGCCGCAGTACTCCTCGGAGGTGCAGGTCGCGTTGCACCCATCGCGGCTGACGTTGTTCGCGTCGTCACAGACCTCGCCGGCATCGAGCGCGCCGTTGCCACACAGCGAACCCGTCGGCGCGCCACCGCAGGCAGAGACCGCAAGCCAGATCCCAAAAGTCGCGAGGTGGTGTGGCCGCATCGAACCCCCAAAGTCCGCGGAGCCTACCCGAAGCGACAGCGCGCGTCGACGCCTCGCCGGACGGTCCGTGATCCGCTACGGGCTGCAGGCCGTCCGGAGCCCCGATGCGTCCGCGTGTGAAGATCTGCTGCATCCTCGACGAGACCGAGGCCGCGATGGCGGTCGATGCCGGGGCCGACTGCGTCGGACTCGTTGGCCCCGGGCTTTCTGGGCCCGAAGTTCGCGACGAGGCCACCATCGCGCGCATCGCCAAGACCCTGCCTCCTCCCGTCGGCGGCGTGCTCCTCACCCGCGAGACCGACCCGGCCGCGTTGGTCGATCAGGTCCGGCGCTGCGCGACGCCATGGGTCCAGATCTGCGACGACGCAT
>JBEIFN010000216.1:0-4566 GCA_040382435.1 Alphaproteobacteria bacterium | reverse complement strand
GCCCCCAAAGAGATCTACCCGCTGATCGCCGAGCAGACCCACGCCGAGCTGGTGCAGGTGATCGGGAAGGTCGGCATCTTCTACAAGCGCCGCCGGAAAGACCCGGAAATCCAGCTTCCCAAGTAGTTTTTGCCGCATATATCGTTTCGATATATGCCGAAACGATACTAAAGGAAAAACTCGACGTAGAGGGCCGCCTCAGTCAGCCAGATGGTGGAGAGGCGGAAGCCATCCTCTTCTTGAAGCTCGGATCCCAGGTACATCCGTCCGAAGTAGCGGGCCCCTAGCGCGATAGCCGGGATGCCCTGCTTGTCGGGCAGCAGGTACTCTACCCCCAGGCCCAGTTGAAGGCCGCCTCCACCGATCCGCTGGCGGGTGCCGGACGCGGCCTCCTTGGCGTCCGCCTGCTCGTCGGGGGTGTAGGCGTCGGAGCGGTCCGCAGCCAAGGGAATGATCCCGTAGATCCCCAGGTCTCCCCAGGCGTTCACACGCCCGGCCTCGCGGGTCCGTAGGTAGCGACGATAGTCCAAGCCCGGCCGCAGGGCACCAACCATGCGGGTGCTCAGGTTGGCCCCCATCTGCTCATCCCGAAAAAAAGCTGCGGCGAAGTTGCCAACCAGCGCATCTTTGCGGCCTACCCAGCCCGCCTGAAAATTCAGCGGCGGGCGCAACCATCCGTCGAACTCGCCCACCCGTGTGCCCGAAAAGCCCTCGGACTCAGACCAGGAAATCGCCCCCACCCCCGCAGGAACCCAGGAGATTCCCGCCAGGGCGGCTGCATGTACCGTACTTAGGAGCCAGAGCATTTCTGGATCCTAACCGTCGGCGCCCACTGCGGCCGGACAAAACCACCGAAGGAGCCTGTCGAAAAAAACGTCGCAACTGCTGACGAAACCGTCGACGAAGGGTGTCGAAATTTCGACAGTCCTTTCGTCACCCCAACGGGCAAAGCTCCACTATTCGTTGGCACGGGTCTTGCGTATGTCCCCTGCGTAACCCTGGAGCTCAACATGCAGACCGAATCTCTCCTCCGCACCCTCCTCCCCCTCACCCTGATCCTGGCCGCCTGCGGTGGCGAGCCCACCGGCCCGGCCGGAAAAGACATCGTAGACGCCGATCAAGACGGCTACAGCTTCGCGGGCGGCGACTGCGACGACAACGATGCCACCATCCACCCCGGGGCAACCGAGACCGCCGACGATGGCGTGGATCAGGACTGCAACCCGGAGAACGACACCAGCGGCCTCTTGGATGCGGATGGCGACGGCGTCACCGCCGATCTCGACTGCAACGATGCCGATGCCGCCACCTTCCCGGGCGCGCCCGAGATCTGCGACGGCGACGACAACGACTGTGACGGCCTGAGCGATCAAGCCGACCCTGACTTCGATCCCTCGCAAGAAGGGGTCTTCTACGCCGACGCTGACGGCGACGGCTACGGCGATGATGCGACCGCCGTCACGTCGTGCGGTGCCCCCGACCCCACCGGGTGGGCCTCGCAAGGGGGAGACTGCGACGACGCGGCCGCGACCGTCAACCCCGGCGCGGTCGAGGTCTGCGACCCCGCCAACCGCGACGAGGACTGCGATGGCGCGGTCGACGACGCCGACCGCAACGTCTCCGAGCTGAGCAAGACGACGTTCTACCTCGACAACGACCGCGACGGCTTCGGCGGTCCGACGCAGCGGCGCGCCTGCGACGCCTCGACCACGCTCAAGGCAACCTCCGAGGACTGCAACGACGCCGCCGCGTCGATCAACCCTGCGGCGGCCGAGGTCTGTGACGAGATCGACAACGACTGCGACGGCGACCTCGACGCGCTCGACGCCTCGATCGACCCGAGCTTGGTGGTGACGGTGTACGTCGACGCCGACGGCGATGGCTACGGCAACCCGCGCACCACGTTGTCGGCGTGCAGCGTCGAGCCCGGCTTCTCGGCCCAGGCCGGTGACTGCAACGACGCCGAGCCGCTCGCTTGGACCGGCAACCCCGAGGTGTGCGACGGCGCCGACAACGACTGCAACCGGCTCACCGACGACGCCGACCCGAACGTCGACCCGAACACCGGCGCGACCTACTGGCTCGACGATGACGGCGATTCCTACGGGACACCGAGCACGAGCGTGTTTTCGTGCAGCGCTCCCGCCGGCTACGTCGCCAACGACGGCGACTGCAACGACGCCGAGCCGCTCGCTTGGACGGGCGCCCGTGAGGTCTGCGACGGCGGCGTCGACAACGACTGCCAGAACCTCGCCGACGACCGCGACCCGAACGTGGACCGCCTGACCGGCATCCGCGTGTGGACCGACGCCGACGGCGACGGCCACGGCATCCTCAACGGCGGGTTCCGCCGCTGCGTCGCGCCGGCCGGCACGGCGACGGTGTCCGACGACTGCAACGACGCCCAACCCCTCGCTTGGAACAACGCGCCGGAAGTCTGCGATGACGTCGACAACGACTGCGACGGCGCGCTCGACGACGCCGACAGCAACTTCGACATCAGCTCCGGCACGCTCGCGTACGCCGACGCCGACGCCGACGGCCAAGGCGACCCCCTCGAGCCCGTCTACGTCTGCGATCTGGCGGGCGTCAGCACCAACAACCTCGACTGCGACGACACCGACGCGCGCGCCTACCAAGGCGCGACCGAGGTGTGCGACCTCGTCGACAACGACTGCGACAACCTCACCGACGACGCAGACCCGACGGTGGACCGCACCGGGATCGACCCGGTCTACGCCGACTTCGACCGCGACGGCTACGGCGCGGGTCGGACGTTCAACCTCTGCCCGATCCCCGGACGCTCCTTCGTCGCCGGCGACTGCGACGACCGCAATGCCGCCCGCAGCCCCGGAAACACCGAGCTGTGCAACAGCATCGACGACGACTGCGATGGCGACATCGACGTCGACGCCTGGTGGGACGAAGCGTGGCCCTACCGCGTGCTCGTCGACGTCTCCGCACCCGCGACCCGTGACGGGGGCTCCTTGCCCGTCTCGGTCGACGTCGACTTCTCCGACCTGCTCCTGACCCTCGGCGAGGGCTCGGCGTTCGAAGCTGGCTCTGTCCGTGTCGTTCGCCAGTCGTGCGCGGCGGGTTTGCCCGAGATCCCGGCCGACTTCGTCGACACGATGGCGGGCCTGTTCGACAAGGTCGCGATGGACGACCCGCCAGGCGACGGCTTTGGTGCTGTGGTCTTCCTCGCCGATGACGACGGCGACTACACCACCACCGAGAGCTTCCCGGCAGGCACCGAGAAGACGTACGCCATCTACTTCTCGGCCGAAGCCTTCGGCGCTTACGCCGACGCGGTCTACCCAAGCTCGGTGTTGGCCGACACGGATGGGACGACCTCGACGCTGGAGAACAGCCTCACCTACAGCCAGTACCCCCGCTCGCTCGGCGGTTTGGCCAGCCTCCTCGGCCCGGCTGGCGGCGACACCCGCGTCGGCAGCCAGACGTCGAGCAACCTCGGCAATGGCATCTTCTTCAACACGCCGGGTGGCGGTCCGACCGGCCGGTGGCTGTCCGCGCGCGACGGCGATGCCGCGCTCACGGTCCTGCACAGCGGCGACGTGCTCGGCGCCGTCCGGTCCGCGGGCAGCCGTAGCAGCTCGAACGGTGGCTTCTCCTACACCTACGACTACTTCCTGTTCGAGGGTCGGCCCGAGGTCTACGCCAAGGTCCGCTTCGTGATCAACCAGAGCAGCAACGTCGGCCCGCAGGGGACCCAGTGGTCCGCCGCCGTGCGCCCCTGGCTGACCGACAACCTTGCGATGGTCACCGCCGGCAACGGCGAGGAAGGCGCGGAGGACTCGCCCGGCTACACGTGGGTTCGCGGCGGATACGACCTGCTGGGCGCGAACCCGACGGGCGTCGCCGCCGGCTGGCGCAGCCTGCCGCTGGCGCGCGGGAACCCGGTCAACGCCACCGACGGCCGCTACGTCGGACTCGTCGGACAAGACCGGCAGAGCAGCCCGAGCAGCAACGAGATCGCGCTCGTCAACGGCGACGTCGTCGTCGACCACAGCGTCGTCGCGGTCTACCCCTACGAGGGCCTATGGGCTTCGGTCGAGGACGACTTCCTCGCCACGCTGCTCGGCACCTCGGTGGTCACGGGCGCGCCGGAGCAGAACGGCGCGCCGTGACGTCGCCTGCCCTCCCCGGGGGTCGCGCCCTGCGGCACCCGGGATTACACCTTGCAAGAGGGAAGAATGGACCGCGCTGAACTCAAGGGCTTGCTACGCGACTGGGGTGCGGTCGCCTTCATCACGCTCGTCGTGGCGGTGACGTGGAACATCGTGACCGCCCCGGCGAGTACCGGGCTCGCGCCCAAGCTCGAGCTCGATCGGCTGGGCCGAGGCACGTGGTCGCTCCACGACAACGGCAAGGCCGACGCCTACGTCGTCAACTTCTGGGCGACGTGGTGTGGCCCCTGCAAGACCGAGATCCCCGAGCTCAACGCGTTCGCCGCCGCGCACCCCGACGTCGCCGTGATCGGCGTCAGCGTCGACGAGCAGCTGCAGACCACCCGGCTCGAGGCCGCAGCGCGCCAGCTCGGCATCG
>JBEIFN010000215.1:0-4572 GCA_040382435.1 Alphaproteobacteria bacterium | reverse complement strand
TGCCTGTCGGGCCACCTCGATGTCGTCCCGACCGAAGGACAGCCTTGGACCTCGGACCCTTTCCGGCTCACACGGGTCGACGACCGCTGGGTCGGACGGGGGACGGCCGACATGAAGGGGTTCCTCGCCGCCGTCCTCACGGTGCTGCCCGAGATCGACCGCGACAGCCTGCGGGCGCCAATCGCACTGGTCCTGACCGCCGACGAGGAGGTCGGCTGCCTCGGCAGCGCGGCCGTAGCCGCCCAGCTCCGGGCGCAGGGGCGGCGGCTGCCCGAGGCGTGCTGGATCGGCGAGCCGACCGATTTTCGGGTCCTGCGCCTGCATCCCGGCCACGTCGCGGTCGACGTCGACATCGTCGGCAGCGCGGCCCACACGAGCCGTCCCGAGCTCGGCGCCAACGCGCTGGTCGCCGCGGCGCGGTGCGTGGAGGCGACGGTCTCCCTCGCCGAGGCGTTGCGGCAGCGTCCGAGCGCGCTGCCGATGGCCTCGCCGTGGGTGACGATGACGCCGGCGCAGCTCACGGCGGGCAGCGCGATCAACATCGTCCCCGACCGCGCGCACCTGCGGATCGGCTACCGGCCCCTGCCCGGTGACGCGCCGCTGGAGGTCTTCGACGCGCTCGCGCCCCGGCTCGCTGCGGCGGCGGCGACGTGTGGATGCAGCGCGCACGCGCGCCCGGGTCCGATCGTCCCCCCGTTGGGGTCTCCGCACGACGCCCGAATGGCCCAACGCCTCGCACCGTGGGACGTCGGGGGCGATCCCGTCGCGCCGTTCGCCACCGACGGCGGCAACCTCGCGACGGCAGGCGCCGTGCCCGTCATCTTTGGACCCGGCCAGATCGACGTCGCGCACCAAGCCGACGAATACGTCACCGTGACCGCGCTGCGGCACGCCGTCGCGATCACGCGCGAGGTCCTCCAGCAACGCTCTGACAGAACCGGCAAGTTTTTGCTGAAATAGATGGACCGTTCGCCGACGCCAACGTAAGCTCCGAAATCATGGAGTGTCCCATGCGCCTCTTCCTTCCGTTCCTCTTCGCGGCCGCCTGCGCCGAACCCGCCCTCAGCGACTTCGAGCTCGACCTCGAGGACGCCGACGAGGCGATGCTCGCCGAACAACCTGAGGCGCTGGCCTCCGACCAAGCTCCGCCGCCTGCCGCGCGCTCGATCGCGGTCGGATTCACCGGTCGCTCGACCGTCGGCCCCGTCGCACCCGGGGCGCGCGTCCACTGGGCCTACACCAGCGTCGGCCAAGGCAGCGGTCCCTGCCCTCCCGCGCTCGGTGGAACGTGCATCGGTCTACTCAACCCCGTCCACGCCGGTTCGGCCTTCGCCAACGCCCAAGGCTACGCACAGCTGCGCCTCAACCTCCCGAGCACCACGCCGACCGGGCAGGGCGTCCTCGTGCAAGCTGCGGTCGCCAACCCGGCGGGCGCGGCGAACCTGACCGCCATCGTCCAGCCGGCCGGCGCCGCATGCCCGATGATCTTCGCGCCCGTGTGCGGGGTCAACCAACAGACCTACGGCAACAGCTGCGAAGCGGGCGCGAACGGCATGTTGATCGACCATCAGGGCCCCTGCTGATGAAGCGTCTCGCGCCGGCCTTCGCGCTCGGGCTCCTCGTTGGGTGTGCCGGGGCGCCGTCCGCCAGCGCACCTTCCGACAGCGCGGATAGCGCCGATACCACGTCGGTCACGGATTCAGGGATCGACGCCGGCACGAGCGACACCGCGCCCGCCGGCGGCGGTGGCAAGCTCGACGCCGACGGCGATGGGTTGGCGTCCGAGCTGGACTGCAACGATTCGGATCCGACAACGTTTCCCGGCGCACCCGAGCTGGCCGACGGGATCGACAACGACTGCGACGGCCTCGTCGATGGCACCGCCTCGCCGCCGACCGACACCGGCCCGGATGCGGACGCCGACGGCTACAGCGAGGCCGCCGGTGACTGTGACGAGACGCAGCCCAGTGTGTTTCCCGGGGCACCGGAGGTCTTTGACGGCCTCGACAATGACTGCGACGGCATGCTCGACGAGGACGCGCCGCCCGCCGATCCGAACGACGCGGACGCCGACGGGTGGAGCCCCGCGCAAGGGGATTGCAACGACCGCGACGCCGCCGTCCACCCCGACGCGCCCGAGTTGGCCGACGGGATCGACAACGACTGCGACGGCGTCGTCGACGCGTAGTGCGGCCGGGGAACGGGTCGTGGTAGGATAAACCGGGCCGACCCCAAACCCTTCGTGGGGCGCCCGGAGCACACCGATGGCCGCGCGTCCGCCTCCTGACGACGCCTCGCCGAGCGAGCGCGATCTCCGCAGCGTCCGCATGCCCGACGGCGGCCAGGTCTTCAAGGGCCCGCTCGCCGAGATGGCCCTCGACGCGGTGGACGCCCGCGCGATGACGATGGACCACACCATCTTCGTGCGCGAGGGCTTCAACCCCACCGACGCCGAAGACCAAGCGTTGTACGCGCACGAACGCTACCATCAGGATCACTCGGGCGGCGCGCACGAACACGGTGGCGGCCGCGACGCCGAGGAGCTCGCGGCACGCGCCGTCGAGGCGATGGTGCTGCATCGCCGCGCCCAAGGCGATGACTTCGGCAAGATCCTTCAGGACGTCGCCGCGGGGCGGATCGAACGCGAGCAGGGCGCGCAAGGTCCGATGGAAAACCAAGGCGAACACGGCCGCGACGACGATCCGATGGCCGCCTACCAAGCGCTGATCGCTCAGGGCTGGACCCATGACGGCATCGTCCGGATGCTCGCGCGCAATGTCCTCCTCGAGTTGCAGGCCGAGGACGCGCTGCGCGCACGACGGATGCCGGGCGGCCCCTCGATGTTCGGTCGGAGGTCGGGATGACGACCCGATGGGAGGCCGGACAAGGTCTCCTCGAGGACCTCACCGAGCGGCTGCGCCGCGTCGACCTGTTGTTGCTGCGCGCGGTCATGCGCCAGCGGGCACGACCCGCTGTGCACCAGAAAGGCCAATACTGGGGGCAATTCATCACCGACGACGAGGTCGACGAGCTGCTGCGGGCGCACGGCGAGATCGACCTGCCGATCGGCGCGAACCTCGTCGGCCTCGACGAGGAGATCGACCGCTCGCTGTGGTACCGCGACCACGGGCGCGGGCTGGGCCGGTTGCGCCACCTCGTCGCGGCGTTCGATCTGGACGGCGACGACCTCGACCTGCTGCTGCTCGCCATCGCTCCCGAGATCAGCGCAGGCTACGGCAAGATCTTCGCGTACCTGCAGGATGACCTGTCCCGCAACCACCTGACGGTCGACCTCGCGACCCGCGTGCTTCGGACCGAGCGGCACGGTCGGCTCTCGCTGCAAAACCGGCTGCTCCCGGGCGCGCCGCTGGTCGAGCATCGGTTGCTCGTCCTCTCTCCCGAACCGGGCAAGGCGCCGCACACCTCGCGCCGCGTCGCAGTCCCACCTCGCGTCCTGCAGTGGCTGCTTCAGCCCGGGCGGCTCGTGCTGGAGGAAGGGGCCGTGCGTCTGCCGGTCACCGACGAGATCTTCCTCCCCGGGGGGCTGCGCGAGCGGATCGAGCGGCTCGCCGGGGTGCTGCCGCCTCCGCCGGCGGCCACCGAGGTCGTCGAGGACAAGGTCGGTGTGACGCTCGCGATCCTGGGTGGCACACCCGGCATGCGCGAAGGCGTCGCCCTCGCCGTGGCACGCGAGGCCGGCCGTGACAGCGTCGTGCGGATCGACGTCGAGCGCTGCAAGCCCTACCTCGAGAACCCCTGGGACCTCGTGCGCGACCTGCGACTCGACGGGGACATCCCATGGGTCGTCAACGTGCCCGACCTGACCGAAGACCCCGAGACCCGCGAACGGATGATGCGCCTCGGCACCGCGCTGGCGACCCTGCCGCAGCCGATCTGCGTGGGCGGCAAGGACCGGCGAAGCTTGTCGCTGATGCTCGGCGGCGACCGCCCGCGCATGGACCTACACGTCGGCCGCACCACGATCCAGGAACGGCGCGGTGCGTGGGACGCAGGCTTGATGCGCCGCGGCTGGCGGGGCGTCGACACCGGCTTGCTCGCCACGCGCTTTGCCTCGATCGGCGGCACGACGATCGCGCGCGTGCTCGACCGCGTCGCTGCCGAGATCGGCGTCACCGAGCCCGACGACGCGCTCGTCCAGGCCGCGTGCCGCGACGCGAGCCGCCCGGAGTTTCAGGGGTTGGTCCAGCACGTCACCCCCCGATACGCCTGGGATGACCTCGTCCTGCCGGACAAGATCCTCCGACAGCTCAAGCAGCTCGAGGACGTCCTCGCACAGCAAGAAGTCGTCATGCACACGTGGGGGCAGAGTCGCCTGCGCCCGCGCGGCTACGGCCTCAAAGCCTTATTCTCTGGCAGCCCCGGTCCCGGAAAGACGAGCTTCGCGCCAACCATGCAGCACGCGTACGGGAGCCCCCAAGCGTTCACGTGGAACATCGGGACCACAGGCAGCACCGCATCCGTCCCCGAGAGGTTGAGCGCGTCGGGGAGCGCCACCGCGAGCGTGTGAAGCACCGTGGACCGATGACTGTAGAGTACACCCTTCGGATTTCC
>JBEIFN010000214.1:0-4591 GCA_040382435.1 Alphaproteobacteria bacterium | reverse complement strand
CGCGACGCCGACCGCACGCGATGCGCTCACCTGCCTCGCAGGTGCCGTCTCCGATCCCGAGGGCGATCCGGCGGACGTCGCTTACGCCTGGAAGATTAACGGTCGGCCTGCTTACGCCGGGCCCACGCTCCCGGCCGGCCTCGCGGCGCGCGGCGACGTGGTGACCTGCGAGGCCACCGCTGGAGACGCCGGGGGCGTCGGGCGGCCCACGGCGGCGTCGGTGACCCTCCTCAACACGGTTCCGGTTCTCCTCGGCCTGAACTGGTCGGTCGACCCCCTCGTCGACGGCACGCCGCTCGACGTCCTCGCGACCGTCGACGACCCCGATCCCGACCCCGTGACGCTGGAGCGCACGTGGACGGTCCGCGGCGTGACGCTCACCGGCGACGGCGGCTCCCTCGCCCCCGCGCAGTTCGCCCGCGCCGACGAAATCACCGTGCACGTGCGCGCCTTCGACGGACAAGCCTGGAGCGCGCCGGTGTCGCTCGGCCCTGCCACGGTGACCAACGCCCCGCCCTCCGTGACCGTCACGTTGACGCCGGACCCGATCACCGCAGCCACCGGTGCGCGGGCCGACGTCGAGGTCGCCGACCCCGACGGCGACGCGACGACCTGGGCGACGACGTGGACCCTCAACGGCCTTGCGCTGCCCGACGTCGGTCCGTCCCTCCCGGGTCTGGTGCTGCGACGCGGCGCGACACTGCAGGCCACCGTGACCGCCACCGACGCGCTCGGCGCGACCACGACGCAGGCGGCGCCGCCGGTGGTCGTCGACAACGCGCCACCCGCCGGGGCCGTGCACCTCGCGCCGAGCCGGCCGATCGCGGAAGTGGACGCACTTCGGTGCGTCCCGGAGGGTGACCGCGACGCGGACGGCGACGGCGTGACGTGGACGGTGGCATGGACGCGAAATGGCGCGCCTTGGCCCGCCGAAGGGGACGCCCTGGGGCCGTCCAGCGAGGCTTGGACCGGCGACACGATCCCTGCCGCCGCCTTGCAGGTCGCCGACGCCTGGGCGTGTGCGGCCACGCCGTACGACGTCGAGGGCCCCGGAGAGGTCGTGGTGGCAGAGACCTCGCCGTGGCAGCCTGCGACGCGAACGCTGAAGGCAGGCGGTGGGACGACGTGCGCGATCCTGCCCAACGGCACCCCGCGCTGCTGGGGGGACAACGCGCTGGGGCAGGCGGTCGCCCCTACCACGACCCTCACCGACCTCTCGGTCGGCTACGACGCGGTGATCGGCCTACGGCCCGATGGTCGGCTCATCCCCTGGGGGGACCCGCTGCTCGTCGGCGTGCCTGCGGACCGGTTCGCGCAGGTCGCGGTGGGGGACGACCATGCCTGCGGCCGAACGCTGGTCGGCGCGGCGAAGTGCTGGGGCTTCGACATCGCGGGCAGGACCCAACCCCCGCCAGGAACCTACGTGGACCTCACCGTCGGCATCTTCCACGGGTGCGGCATCCTCGACGACGGCACCGGCGTCTGTTGGGGCGACGACTCGTTCGGCCAGAGCACGCCGCCCCCGGGTGTCTGGCGTCAGGTCGTGGCCGGCGACCTCGACACGTGCTGGCGAGACGACGCCGGCAACGTCCAATGCGTCGGACTCGACAGCGCGCTGCAAGGCCCGCTCGGCGCGGGCTGGGCCGACATGGCGATGGGCAGCGCGGGGTTGTGCCTCACGCGACCCGACGGCGCACCGCTGTGTGTGGGCGCAGCGATGCCGCCTGGCGCGCCCGAGCACGCGGTCGACCGCGTCGCGCTCGGTGTCGGCTTCGGGTGCGCGCGAGCCGCCGACGATGGGAGGACCGTGTGCTGGGGCGAGGAGCCGCACGGAGCGGCGTGGCCGCCCGACCCGGTGGATGCCGTCGTCAGCGGAGCGGGCGTCGCGGGCCGGACCGCCGGCGTCTGGCGCGGCTTTGGTCCGGCGGGGTCTCCGCCCTCGACGTTGACCGCGGTCTGGGCGCTCTCGGGCGTCGGTGGGCTGGGCGTCGATGCGACCGGCGCGCCGGCGGCGTGGGGTGCACAGACGCTGGGACCGCCGCCGAGTTCGGTGTTCGACCCCAGCACGTGCACGGGGGGCGCGAGCCACATCGCCGCCCTCGCTGGCGGGGTCGCCGTCGCCTGGGGGACGGGGCCGGCGCTCGCTTCTCCCGCACCCGCCGGCGTCTGGACGTTCGCGAGCGCAGCCGCCGACCACACGCTGCTCCTCGACGCTGCGGGCGAGCTCGCTTGCTGGGGCGACTGCATCGCGCCGCCGTCGGGGCCTTGGACCCTCGCGCGCGCGGGAGAGGTCGCCGACTGCGGACTCGACGGCGCGGGCGCGTTGGTCTGCTGGGGCGGGCCCAGCTGGGAGCTCACGGGCTCGGGGTTCGTCGACCTCGCCGTCAGCCGGCTCGGCGGCTGCGCCCTGCGCACAGACGGCTCCGCCGCGTGCTTCGGCGGTGTCGCGCTGCCCGCCGACATCTACGTCGCCCTGTTCGGTGCCACCGACGGCGTCTGCGGATGGACGGCCGCCGGCGACCTGCGCTGCCGCGGTGCGTTCGCCCGCTAGGCCCTGGGCATCCCGGCACGCCGCGCGTCTTCTTCGCGCAACGCACGGCCGGTGGGCGTGTCGAGCCGCGCGAGCGCCTCGGGTGCCCCGCATGCGAGGACGCGTCCCCCGCCGGCTCCGCCCTCCGGCCCGAGCTCGACGACGTCATCGGCTTGCCGCACGACGTCGAGGTGGTGCTCGACGGTGATGACGGTGTGCCCAGCGTCCACCAGCCGATGCAGCGCCTGCACGAGGCGCGCGATGTCCGACAGGTGCAAGCCCGTCGTCGGCTCATCGAGCACGATCACGCGCCCGCCGCCGCGACGCGCCGTGGACACCGAAAGCAGCTCGGCGACCAGCTTGAGACGCTGGGCCTCCCCCCCCGACAGCGTGTGACCGGGCTGTCCGAGCGTGAGGTAGCCAAGTCCCACCTCGCACATCGTCGAGAGTGCGCGGGACAGGCTCCGCTGTGCGGCGAACACCTCGAGCGCCTCGTCGGCGCGCATGGCCAACACGTCGGCGATCGTGTGTCCGCGGAAACGGACATCGAGCGTCTCCGCGCCGTAGCGTCGCCCCCGGCAGGCCGAACACGGCACCCACACATCGGGCAGGAAGTGCATCTCGAGCAGCAACGCCCCTCGCCCTTCACACACCTCGCAGCGCCCGCCCGCGGCGTTGAACGAGAACCTGCCGGGGCCCCACCCGCGCTCGCGGGCCAACGGCGTTTCGGCGTACAGCGCGCGCAGGCGATCCATAAATCCGATGAAGGTCGCCGGCGTGCTCCTCGGGTTGCGCCCGATGGGCGTCGCGTCGACCACGGTCAGTCCCCCGACCGCGCCCGTCACCGCCAGTGACCCCAACTTGCCCGACGGAGGTCCTTGCACGCCAAGTTGCGTGGCGAGCGCGGGCACCAGGGTGTCGAGCACGAGCGTCGACTTCCCAGCGCCACTCACGCCGGTGACGGCCGTCCAGATGCCCAGCCCGAACGACACCTCAGGCACGGCGAGGTTGTGGGTCGCCACGTCACGCAGCACGATCGCCCCGGACGGCTCGCGGCGGTGCGCGCGGCCCGGGATCGACGCCTGGCCCGACAACCACGGCCCCGTCACACTCGCAGGGTCGGCGGCGAGCTGCTCGGGCGTGCCGGACGCCACCACGTGCCCGCCCTCGGTGCCCGCGCCCGGTCCAAGATCGATCACGCGGTCGGCGCGTGAGATGGTCTCCAGGTCGTGCTCGACGACGACGAGGGTGTTCCCGGCGTCACGCAGCCCGAACAGCGTATCGAGGAGCCGACCGGTGTCCCTCGGATGAAGGCCGACCGTGGGCTCGTCGAGGACGTAGGTCACCCCGCACAGGCCGCTGCCGAGCTGACTCGCGAGCCGGATGCGTTGGTTCTCCCCACCCGAGAGCGTCCCCGCGCGACGGTCGAGTGTGAGGTACCCGAGTCCGACGTCGACGAGGAACTGCAGCCGGTGGCGCAGCTCCTCGCGGGGTCGTTCAGCGATCTGCGCGTCGGCGCCGTGCAGCTCCCAAGACGCAACGGCGCGCAGGGCCTCGTCCACCGTGCGTCGGGCGAAGGCGCCGATCCGTTCGCCGCCGAGCCGGACCGCCCGCGGCAACGGCGCCAAGCGGTCTCCCTGACAAGCGGGACACGTTCGCTCCCCTCGATCGCGGTCGACGACGCCGAGCCCTTCACAGCGCGCGCACATGCCCACCCGGCTGTTGAACGAGAAGTGTCGCGGCGTCAGCGTCTCGATCGGCCCGTGCTGCAAGCACGCGGCGAGGCGCGAAAATCCTACGGACGGACCTGATCGGGCGAGGAAGAACCCGGTACCGCTCCCCACCGCATACGCCCGCTCCGCCGCTTCGAGGCGCCGCGCCCGGTCGACCTTGGCAGGGTCGAACCGATCGATGACGAGCCAGCCGCCCCGCCGAAGCAGCGCGCGCGCGGCGTCGACGTCCTCGAGGGCGACCTCCACGCGCGCCCCCGACGCGGTGTCGAGCAGGCGCGTCCATCCCTGCGCCGCCAACGCCGCGCGCCGCGCCTCGGCCTCTTGCTGG
>JBEIFN010000213.1:0-4624 GCA_040382435.1 Alphaproteobacteria bacterium | reverse complement strand
TGGTTCCGCGGGCCGTGTGCGCCGGTGTGCCGGTCAAGGCGCTGAACAGCCTCGCGTACGGCCTGCCGACCGTCGGGCTGGCGTCAGCGCTGCCTGCGCTCGTGGGCCTGACGCGTGTCGAGAGCGATCGTCCGGAGGCCTTGGCCGACGCTGTGTCGAGCGCGCTCGATCGGGCTTCGCGTGCGGGGGGCGAGGGATCGATGCCCGCCGATGGCCGCGGCGACCTCTCCTGGTTCGCTTCGCTTGAAGCGGCCCTACGCGTTTCGGGCGGCGGGCCGAACGACCGTCGCGACACCCGTTGACGGTGGGTTATCAACACCGTGGTTCCGGAATGGCCGGTCGCGGCGTCCCGCCCCTGAGACGCTTCGAGGTTCCCCGCGCCGCCGGGGTTTTGACCGGTCGACTCCACCCCATGTCGTGGCTTCGGGAGAACTTGCTGATGCCTTGTCGTTGCACGAGTCGGGTGTCGCTGGGTTGGGCGCTCGCCGCCGCGGGGCTCGGCGTGTCCCGAGCCAACGCGCAGGACGCCGAAGCCCCGGGTTTTTCTCGGAGCTTTGACGCACATCACTTCCATCTCGCGCCGCTCGACGGCGACCTGCGCGATCCGTTGGTCGTCCAGCGGCCCGGAAGGTTTCAAGCGTTCGATGGCTGGGGCGCGGCGGTGCTGTCGTTCAGCGATCGGCCGTTGGTGCGCTACCAGCTCCGCAGCGACGGGACGTACCGCGAGACCCCGCTGCTCGACGACGTCGTGGCGTTGAACCTTTCGGGCGGCGTCGCGCTGCATGAACGCTTCCGCCTCGACCTGGCGGTCCCGGTCTATTTGGCGAGCTTCAACGGGGTCCGGCGAACGCAAGGTGTCGACATGGGCGACCTGCGCCTCACGGCGATGGCGCCGATCTTGCTCGCGAAGGACGACGACACCGGCGCGGGTCTCGCGGTGTACGCCGACGTCACGCTCCCCACCGGCGCGAAGCGGGACTTCCTCGGGCAGCGAACGGTCAGCGGCGGTGGCGGGTTCGCGTTCAGCTACGCCGGGCAGCCGTTCACGCTCACCGCGGAGTCGGGATTGCAGTTCCGGCCGGGGATCCGGCTTGACAACATCGTCGGCGCCGACGTGTTTCACGCGGGTCTGGGGTTCGGCGCGATCGTGCACCCCACGACGTCGGTCAACGTCGAGGCCGTCGTCGATGTCCCGTTCTCGGCTTCGGAGCAGCCGGGAACCGAGACCCCGCTCGAGCTGATCACCAGCGTCAAGCACCGGCGCCCGAGCGGCGCGTTCTTGATCGCAGGCGGCGCTGCCGGCATCACCGACGGGGCCGGCGCGCCGCGGTTCCGTCTGTTCGTCGGCGGTGGCTACGGCATGCTGATGCCGCCGCCGATCGCGGACGCCGATCTCGACGGCTTGGCTGACGACGTCGACGCGTGTCCGAACGAGCCTGAGACGTACAACCAGCACGCTGACGCCGACGGATGCCCCGACCAGCTCGCCGACATCGACGTCCGAGCGATCTACGACGACGAGGCGCTCGGTGGCGTCGAGGTCAAGCTCGCGCTGCGCGGGAGCACCGTCGAAGAGACGTTGGTCACCGAGGAGGGGGCGCGCGTTCGTCCGGGGTTGATGCCCGGCGACACGTGGAAGGCATCGGCCTCGGTCGGCTTGTGCCTCGCCGGCTCGGCCGAGGTGGTGCTGCGCGAGGGCAAGAACGACCTGTTCGTGTCGCTGGAGCCGCAGCGCACCGCGTCGGTTCGCTACGAGGTCACCGATCTCGACGGGCGTCCGCTCGCCGATGCCGTGGCGTCGTGGCGCACCACCGCGACCGGCTGCGTCGACCCGGCCTATCGGGTGGGCGCGGACGGGCGGTTGACCCATCCGCTCGGCGCTGGTGCGCACACGGTATTCGTCGAGGTCCCGGGCTACCGGGTGTTCCGCCAGGAGGTCGCGGTTCGCGACGGCGACGTCTTTGTCGTCCGGGCGGCGCTTCGGTCGAGCAAGGTCCAGGTGGCCGCCGCTGAGATTCGCATCCTCGAACAAGTGTTCTTCGAGACGGGCAGCGACACCATCCTCGAAGCCTCGTACGATCTGCTCGACGAGGTGGTCGAGGCGATCCTGCGCAACCCCGTGGGCAGGGTGCAGGTCGAGGGGCACACCGACGACCGCGCCGACGACGCCTTCAACCTCAGCCTGAGCCAGCGGCGGGCCGAGGCCGTGCGAATCTACCTCATCGACCGCGGGGTCCCTGAGGCCCAGCTCACGGCGGTCGGCTTCGGCGAGGCGCGCCCGATCGCGCCCAACACCACCGCGGCCGGGCGCGCGCAGAATCGCCGGGTCGTGTTCACGCTGCTCGACAAGGTCGCGCCGCCGCAGGGAGGGACGCCATGAGCCTCGTTCGTTTTGCGCGCCCCGCAGGGGTGGGGCTGATGCTGATGCTGATGCTGGGGACGACGGCGCGCGCGGAGTCGTTGGCCACGCTGCCGATCGTGATGGACCTGCTCCCCGAGACCGATGTGTACGTCGACATCCTCGACGCGGCGAACGAGGTCATCCTTCTGGACGCTGCCGAGCCGTTGGACGTCTATGGGCCTTCGGGGCTGTATTTGGGTCCGGTCCTGCCGGGGGAACGCTTCTTCCCGACCGACGGCAACGGCGCCTACCGGTTCGACATCCCGCGCATCTTGAACTTCCTCGATCTCGAAGTGCCGGGTCGGACGGGGGGGCGTGTGTGGTCCCCTGACTGGCGGTTCGACGCCGGGACGTTCCGCAAGCGCGCGGCGCTCTCGACGTCTGTGCACGCTCTGGTCGACGGCGGTGCCGACGGCGCCGATGCCGTGGTCACGTGGAAGCTCGATGGTTTTGCCGGCTTCGTCTTCCGCCTCGCCTCCGATGACCGTGGCTTGCCGGGCGCCGAAGGCCGAAGCGTTCCCTTCGTCGGCCAAGTCTACGACGCGACGTTGCCCATCTACTTGGAGCCGCCGCAGAAGGCGCGGCGCAACCCGATCGAGCCCTCGCTGGGGCCGGTGGACGTCGACGCCGCTTACGGTACCTGTGAGGGCCTCGCGCTCGGCGCGGAGTCGATGACGCTCACGTTCGAGAGCAACGTGCGCGGCACGGCGCACATCGTCTGTGATCTGGACGGAAACGGCATCTTCGACGTCGTGGGTGGGAGCGACTTCCAGGTGCTCCGGCCGGTCACCCAGGGCGTCAATGCGATCGTGTGGGACGGGACGACGGCGTTCGGCGAATCGCTGCCCGAAGGCAGCTACGTTTGCCAGGTGCTGCTCACGGTCGGCGAACATCACTTCGTCGCCTACGATGTCGAGACCTCGTACCCCGGGTTTCGCTACTTCGAATCGCTCGCCGATGGCACCTTCCGCGGCCTGCCCGCCTTCTGGGACGATGGCGCCGTGCAAGGCAACGATCTGCCGATGCCCAATGGCGCGCCCAGCCTCGCCACCTCGGGTCCATTCGGCTTGTTCCCCGGGCGGTACGAGGATCCCGCCGACCCGCTCGCCAACGCGCGGGCGTGGGGCAGCTTCGTCGATGGCGGCAAGGGCAACGAGGCCTGGCTTGACACCTTCACGTGGATCGACGGCGTCTGGAGCGCGCCGTTCGCGCTCGAGGTGTTTGACGGCGTGGCCGACGTGGACGCGGACGACCTGACGGACGCCGCCGAGCGGTGCCGCTACGGGACCGATCCGCTGCTTCCCGACACCGATGGCGACGGCCTGCGCGACGGGCGTGAGGCCCGCGGGACGGGCACCGACCCCGTCAACCCCGACACCGATGGAGACTGCGTCTTGGACGGCGCCGAGGTGTTCGTGAACTACGCGCCGGTCGACAGCGACGGCGACGGCCTGATCGACCCCCTCGACGGGGACGACGACGGCGACGGCATCGCGACGCGCTTGGAGTCCTGTGGCGAGCTCGACGGTGGGCTGCTCGACGGCGATCTTGCGGGCAACGACAACCTCGACGGCGATGGCTACACCAACCGCGTCGACCGCGACAGCGATGGCGACGGCTACACCGACCAGCGCGAGGGCGTGGGCGACCGCGACGGCGACGGCAACCCTGACTTCCTCGACGCCGACACCGTCGGTTTGGCCGGGGCCGATCTCGGCTACGCCTACTACGCCGGTGGCTGCGACCAGAGCCGCTCGACGGGCTCTCGTGGGGGCTACGCGGTCGCCAGCATCCTGCTCGCTTTGGCGCATCGCCGACGCCGCTGACGCCACGGCCGCGTTAAAGCGGCTCGCGTCGGAGGCGTCATGGAGCTCAAGAGCCTGTTGGGCGGTGTCTGGTGTGGGGGGCCGCAGGCGCAGACCCCGATCGTCTCGGGGCTCGACGGTGCCACCGTCGCCCACGCCTCGACCGCCGGCTTGGATCGCGTCGAGGCGCTGCGGTTCGCGCGCGAGGTGGGCGGGCCGACGCTGCGCGCGATGACGTTCGCCGCGCGTGCTGCTTGGGTCGGACAGCTCGGCAAGGCGATCTACACCCACCGGGAGGCGCTCCTCGATCTGTCGACGGCGACGTACGGCGCGACGCGTGGCGACGGGAAGTTCGACATCGACGGCGCCTCGGGCACGATGGCCGCCTTCGCGGCGATCGGTGCCAAGCTCGGCGACG
>JBEIFN010000212.1:0-4633 GCA_040382435.1 Alphaproteobacteria bacterium | reverse complement strand
GGAGTTCCGGAACATCGCGATCATCGCCCACGTCGATCATGGCAAGACGACGCTCGTCGACGGTCTTCTTCGCCAGTGCCACGCCTTCGCCGCGCACGAGGCCCTGACCGACCGCGTCATGGACTCGGGCGACCTCGAGCGCGAGCGCGGGATCACGATCACCGCGAAGAACACCGCGGTCTTCTACCGCGATGTGAAGATCAACATCCTCGACACCCCCGGCCACGCCGACTTCGGTGGCGAGGTCGAGCGCGTGCTCAGCATGGTCGAGGGCGCGCTGCTGCTCGTCGACGCGTCTGAAGGGCCGCTTCCCCAGACCCGCTTCGTGCTGCGCAAGGCGCTGCAGGCCGGCCTCAAGGTCGTGCTCGTCATCAACAAGATCGACCGCCCCGACGCGCGTATTCCTGCGGTCATCGAGCAGGTCTACGACCTGTTCATCGACGTCGGCGCCGACGAGAGCCAGCTCGACTTCCCGATCCGCTACGCCTGCGCCCGCGACGGCGTGGCCCACGTCGAGCTGGGCGACAGCAACACCGACCTGACGCCGTTGCTCGACGTCATCGTCGACTACCTCCCGTCGCCGCGGCCGTCGCCGGTACCCTGCGACGCCGCGCAGATCCTCATCACCAACCTCGACTACGACAACTACGTCGGTCGTCTCGGCATCGGCCGCCTGTTCAACCGCCCGCTGCGCAAGGGCCAGTCCGGCCAGTTCTACGGCCTCAATGACCAGCGCACCGCCAAGCCCCAGGTTCTCTACACCTGGCGCGGTCTGCGTCGTCACGAGGTCGACGAGGCGATGCCCGGCGACGTCGTCGCGATCGCCGGCATCGAGGAGCTGACCGTCGGCGACACCTTCTCGGCGGGTGCTGAGCCCACGCCGCTCCCGCGCATCGTCGTCGACGAGCCGACGATCGGCATGACGTTCGCCCACAACAACTCGCCATACGCCGGCCGCGACGGCAAGTTCCTCACCGCCCGTCAAATCCGCGAGCGCCTCGAGCGCGAGGTGATGAGCAACGTCTCGCTCCGCCTTCAGGACACCGACACCCGCGAGGCGATCAAGGTCTTCGGCCGCGGTGAGCTGCAGCTGGGCATCCTCGTCGAGCAGATGCGCCGCGAGGGCTTCGAGCTCACGCTGTCTCGTCCCGAGGTCGTCGTGCGCGAGATCGACGGCGTGCTGTCGGAGCCGTACGAGTCGGTGTCGATGGACGTCCTCGACGATCAGGTCGGCTGGGTCACCCAGCGGTTGGCGGCGCGAAAGGGCCAAATGACCGACATGGTCGCCGACGGCAGCGGCCGCACCCGCCTCGTCTACCGCATCCCGACGCGCGGCCTGATCGGCTTCCGCGGCGAGTTCCTCACCGAGACCCGCGGCGAGGGCGTGATGAACTCGCTGTTCGACGGCTGGGACGCCCACGTCGGCCAGATCCTCACCCGCGCCAACGGCGCGCTCGTCAACGACCGCACCGGCACGAGCACCGCCTACGCCCTGTTCAACCTCCAGGAGCGCGGCACGATGTTCATCGGCCCGAGCGAGGACTCCTACGAGGGCATGATCGTCGGTGAGAACGCCCGTGAGAACGACATGAACGTCGACATCACCAAGGCCAAGCAGCTCACCAACTTCCGCACGACGTCCGCCGACGAGAAGATGGTCCTAACGCCGCCGCGCAAGATGACGCTCGAGCGCGCCATGGAGTTCATCGAGGAGGACGAGCTGATCGAGGTCACGCCGACCGCGATCCGCCTGCGCAAGCGCGTCCTTCAGAAGAACCTCCGCAGCGTCGTTCGGCGCGAGCGCGACTGATCGCTGCCCTCGGCAGCCGAGCGTGCTACGGAGCGGCCCATGGCTTCCTCCGACGACGCTCCGCTCGCCCCTCCGCTGCCGCCCTCCGCCGCGCCGGCAACGCCGTCCTCGGGGCGCAGGCGCGGTGACGTGCTGCATGACGTCGCCGACCTCGCGTGGGGTGCGGTCACGGTGCGGATCGCTTGGACGCTGATCAGCCGCGGTCTGCGTCCCGATCTGGTCAACGACCTGCGCGATCACGTGTTCTACCTGCTGCCGCCAGAGACCCCGGCCCACGTCGCGGAAGATCGCGCCGAGCTGCTCACCCGCGCCTTCATCGCGCGCGCCCGCGGCCAAGCCCTCGACGAGCCCTGGCCCGACGACTGGGACGTGCCACCGCCGCTGCTGTGGCGGGTGCGCCTGCACAAGGGCGCGCAAGGCCTGAGCCAGCGGGTGCTGCAGGAGCACTACGCCAACGAGCTCGATCTGCGCAAGGTCGCCAGCCGGCTGCAAGAAGATCTCCTCGCCGTCGAGGCCGCACGCGAAGGGCTGCGTGAGATCGTACGCACCACCGCGCTCGGCGACGGCCTCGCCCTGTCGGGGTGGACCGAGGCGCGGCTCGACCGCCTGCTGCACCGCCTCGCCGCGCTCGGAGACGACGACGCCCCGCCGCTGCACGAGGTCGCCGAAGGCCGGCATCCCGCGTGGGTCGAAGCCTGCCCCCGGTGCCGACGGGCGTGGAGCCTCGTACAGCAGGGCATCCTCACGCGCGCCGAGCTGATCCCTCCCACGGGAGGCGGTCGGCCCCGCGCCACCACGCGCGTGCTGGCGCTACAGCTCCAGCGCGACGCGACCGCGCTTCGCGACGCGCTACGACAAGAGCTGCCGTCCCCACGACTCTCGGTCGGCGACGACACGCTGCTCGTTCCTGCGGACGACCTGCCGGCCATCGCGGCGATCCTCAAGCTCGCGACCGAGCTGGAGCGACCCGACCCAAGCCGTCTGCGTGGGGTCGTGCTGCAAGGCCCGGGCCGTTGGTGCAAAAGCGGCCTGCTCGGACCGCTGCACGAGAGCGCGCTCCAGAGCCTTCGCGGTGCGGCTTGGGGAGCCGTCGACGGGCTCGGCGAGCTCGCGCCCCCGCTCCCGCCGCTGCCGTCGCCTGGCCGGGCACGCCTCGTCGCCGCCGCCACCGCCACCGCCGCGCTCGCGCTGATCCGCCTCGCCGTGCTCAGCGTCCCCGAGCGTCCCGCGTACCCGATCGACGCCGACTTCGTCGCCGCCCGCGGCGGCTGGTGGGTCGACCTCGACGTCGACGACCGCGCCTACCTCGGGGTGGTCGTGCGTCGCGACGGCGCGCTCGAAGTGAGACGCGCCGGCGACGCCGTGACCGAGAAGGCGCCGTTGGCGGTCGGAGACGGGCGGTACCGCTTCCACGAGGTCGCGGACGGGGTGCTCGTGATCAGCAGCCCCGAGCCGCTCTCGCTCGCGGCGCTGATCGCCGACGTCGAGCCGAGCGCCGAACCGCTGAGCGCCCTGCAACGACAGCTTCAGGCCCTGCCCGGCGTCGCGTCCGAGCGCGCGGGGCACTGAAGGAGCCTGCGCGATCCCGGGCGTCGGCCTTACGCTTCCAGCCCGATCGGCTTGCCGATGCGGCACTGCTGAGATAGCCGCGCCGGCCGCCCCGGGAGGGCTGGACCGTGACCCCTGTGATCCGCCGCGTCGACCTGCACATGCACTCCGATCGCTCCGATGGGCGCTACCCGCCCGACGAAGTGCTGCGCCGTGCTGCCGCCGGCGGCCTCGACCTGATCGCGCTCACCGACCACGACCTCCCCACCACGCTGCCGCTCGGGCCATGCGAGGTCGCAGGACGCACGATCCACGTGCTCGCGGGCGCCGAGGTGTCCGGCGAACACGAAGGGGCCGAGTACCACCTGCTCGTCTACTTCGACGGCCCGGTGCCCGAAGCGTTCTCCGCGTTCTGCCGCGACCGCGCCCGCGCCCGCGCCGAACGATACGACGCCGCGGTCTCAAGCATCGGCTTCGAAGAGCTCCCGTCCGCCGACGCCGCCGCCCACGACGGCGACCGCTCGTTGACGCGGCACCACCTCGCGCGGGCCCTCGTCGCCACCGGGCACGCGCTCGACCTGCGCGACGCGTTCCGCCGCTATGCGGGGAACCAAGGCCATGTTCCGCCCTTCGACCTCTCCTTCGTCGACGCGATCCGCATCGCGCGTGAGACGGGCGGGTTCACCTCGTGGGCGCACCCACCGATGTCGGCGCTGCGCGACCACGGCGCGACCTTCGTCGCGGCGGGCCTGCAGGCGATCGAGGGGATCCGCCCCAGCCTGAGCGGCGAGGAGCGGCGCCGCTTGCGTCGGGAATCGGAGCGGCTCGGCGTGCTGATCACGGGCGGCTCGGACTGGCATGGGTACCACGACGGCGAGCCGGGCTTGTTCGCCGTCGACGCCCCCACCGTCGCCCCCTTCCTGCGCGCCATGGCGCTGCTCCCCCCCGCCGCGGCGTGAGCCCCGACGCCACGGTGTGGGTGTTCGGCGACGGGGCCCTCGCGACCTCGACCGCGCGCGGCTTGGCGGCCCTCGGCGTCCCGGTGCGCCGCGTCGGGCGGATTCAGTCCGCCGGCCCATGGACATGGACAGCCACCGCGCCGCGCGCGCACGCCGCCGAGGCGAGACACACCGTCGTCGTCGAAGAGCAAACCGCTGCGTTGCTCGCGCGCTGCGACGAGCTGCAAGCCAGCGGGTGGCAGGTAGGCCTCACGGTAGCGCCCATCCACGCGCGCCCCGCAGCCCCTGGGCCCCACCTCGCGGTCGGCGCCGTGTG
>JBEIFN010000211.1:0-4641 GCA_040382435.1 Alphaproteobacteria bacterium | reverse complement strand
GTTCCTCGGGTCGGGCGGCGTCCCACTCGGCGGTGACGGCGACCCCGTCGACCCCGCTCCGTTGGCCGAGGGGCTCCGCAAGCTGCGGCACCTCGCCGTCGAAGCCCGCATCGCGCCGAGCCAAGCCACGGCCGAGCTGGTCGGCCGGCTCTACGACGAGGGCAACGCCACCTTCGTGCTGTCCGGCCCCTGGTTCGTCGCCGACCGGACGCGGCCGATCGCCGCCGCACCGCTCCCCGCGCTGGAGGACGGCACAGACGCCAGCCCGTGGCTGACGGTCGATGCGGCCTTCGTCTCGGCCACCTCGACGCAGCCAGAACCGGCGACCGCGCTCGCGACGTACCTGGCCGGACCCGAAGGCTCCGAGATCCGGGCCCGCGTCGGCAAGCAGGCCGTCACGCTGCGCAGCCAGCCCCTCACCGAGCCGCTTCAGCAAGCGCTCGCCGCCCAGGCCGAGCGCGCCGTTCCGATGCCCTCCCATCCTGATCTGGGCACATGGTTCGAGGCCCAGGCGCGCGCGATCCGAGCGACGCTCCGCGGCAGCGCCACGCCGGACGAGGCAGCCGAAGCCGCCGCGCGTTGGTTCCGCGTCCTCTCGCGCCCCGCCCCACCTCCCTCCGACGCCGCGCCGTGGAAGGTCGCCGGCGTGCTCGGTGGCCTCGCGCTCGCCGTCGCAGCCGCGCGTGCCTTGCAGCGCCAACGCCAAGCGCTCCGGGAACGTGCGTGGGACTACGTGTGGATCCTCCCCGCCGCCGGACCGCTGGCCGTGCTCGTGCTCGCACCCTTCCTCGTCGGCGCAGCCGTGAGCCTGTTCGTCCATCACCAAGGCACCTGGACCTTCGTCGGACTTCACAACTTCGTGCAGTTGCTCACATCCCCCGACTGTCCCGTCACCACCCCGATGTCGTTCCCCTACACGCTGGCCGTCACCCTGCTGTGGACGGCCGCGAACCTCGTGGCGCACGTTGGCCTCGGGGTCGGCGTCGCGCTGCTGCTCCGGGAGCCCTGGGTCGCCCTACGCCCCGTGTGGCGCGCGTTGCTCGTTCTCCCGTGGGCGATCCCCAACTACATCACCGCCCTCGTCTGGAAGGCGATGTTTCACGCCCAGTATGGCGCGATCAACCAACTCGTCGCCCGCATGAGCGGCGCCCCCTTCGAGCTCGACTGGTTCGGTTCGTTCGCGACCGCCTTCTCGGCGAACCTGCTGACCAACACGTGGCTGGGCTTCCCGTTCATGATGGTGACCGCGCTCGGCGCGTTGCAGGCCGTACCCCGCGAATTGGAAGAGGCAGCCGCCCTCGACGGGGCTACGTGGACCGCTCGCTTCCGTCACGTCGTCTGGCCGCTGCTCGCGCCTGCGATGGTCCCCGCGATCTTGATGGGGTCGGTCTGGACGTTCAACATGTTCAACGTCGTCTTCCTCGTTTCGGGCGGCGAACCCGACGGCGCGACCGAGATCCTCGTGTCGGACGCATGGCGATGGGCCTTCAGCCGCGGCAACCGCTACGGCTACGCGTCCGCCTACGCCGTGCTGATCTTCGGAGTGCTCCTCGTGTGGTCTCGCGCCGCCAACCGGCTCGCAGGCCGGAGGATCCTATGAACACACCGGGCGCACGCATCCCGTTGTGGGCGATGTTAGGCGTTCACCTCGCCATCCTCGTCGTCACCGCCGCCGCGCTGTACCCCGTGCTGTGGGTGGTGGGCATCGCGCTCTCCCCTTCGGGCTCGTTCCGCGTCGGCGGCTCCGTCCTGCCGGACGCGCCCACGCTGCAGAACTTCGTCGATGTGGTCTCGACGGCCCAAGGCGACCGCTGGCTGTTCGGGCGTCAGCTCGCCAACAGCCTCATCGTCTCGATCTCGACGAGCGCGGTCGGGGTCTGCCTGTCGGCGACCGCCGCCTGGGCGCTGAGCCGCTTCGACTTCCCCGGACGCGATCGCGGCATGGCCGCGTTTCTCGTGACGCAGATGTTTCCCAGCGTGGTCGTCTCGGTCCCGCTCTACCTGCTGCTCGACACGCTCGGGCTGCTCAACAGCAACCTAGGCCTGATCCTCGTCTATGCAACGACCAGCGTGCCCTTCTCGGTCTTCACGCTGAAGGGCTGGTTCGACACGCTGCCCACGGCGCTGTTGGAGGCGGCCGCGCTCGACGGATGCACCCGCTGGCAGACGTTCACCCGCGTCGTTCTGCCGCTGTCACGACCCGCGCTCGCGGTGACCGGGTTGTTCTCGTTCATGACGAGCTGGAACGAGTTCATTCTCGCTGCCACGCTGATGGACGACCCGCTCCATTGGACGCTGCCCGTCGTGCTGCAACGCTACGTCGACGACTACGGCACGGCGTGGGGCCCGTTCGCCGCGGGCTCGATCCTCGTAAGCCTGCCAGTGGTCGCGCTGTTCTTCCTGCTGCAGCGGCAGTTCGTCGAGGGCCTCACCGCGGGGAGCGTCAAGGGATGACGCCGCAACGCGCCAGCGATACGCGTCGCGCCATGCGCTCCCTGCTGACGATGCTGCTCGCGACGGCGTGCTACCGCCCTCCCGACCTGCCGACGACGCCGTACCAGGCGCCGCCGCTCATCTCCGATGAGAACAGCCCCGTCCGCATCTGCGCCCCGGAACGCGACGTACGGGTCGCCTGCACGGTCGACGGAGACACCTTCGACGGATTCACCTGCGGCCAGGACGCAGGCGGCGAGCGCTTCCGCATGCTCGGGATCGACGCCCCTGAGACCGAGAAGCCCGGCAAGCCAGCGGACTGCTACGCCGACATCGCCGCCCAAGAGCTACGCCGCGTGCTCTCCAACCGCTTCGTCACCCTCGCCTTCGACCGCACCTGCACCGACGTCTATGGCCGAACGCTCGCCTACGTCTGGATGGATCTCGACGAAGCGCGCAACCTCCTCGACCCGCGCGTGCTCGACGAGCTCGAGGCGAGCGCAGACGTCGTCGTGAGCGACACCGGCGGCACCGCGTCGACGGCGCGCGTCCTGATCAACACCTACATGCTTCTTGCCGGTTACGCCCGTCGTTTTGACGAGGAATGGGTCGAGCCGCTGCGCTTCGAGGCCGAGATGATCGCCGCCGAGCGGCTGGCTTCCGTGCGTGCGAACGGGCTGTGGGCCGCGTGTGAGTAGGTCGTCCCCCTGTCTGCGCGCCGCCGCCTAGGGTACGATGTGACGAGGGGGGCGTCCCATGGGATCTTGGAACCTGGACCCTGCCAGCATGACCAACCCCGGCGTGTCGCCGGCGCTCGCGCCGACCTACGCCGAGGAGCAAGGCCTCGGCGCGCTGCTCCGCGAGGTCGATGACTGGCGGCATGAGGCAGAAGCGCGACTGCGCGCGGAGTTGGACGGAATCGATGCGGAGATCACGCGCATCGCGACCGTCCGCGACGAGCTCGCGCGTCGCGAACGCCAGCTGCAAGCCCGCCGCGAGGCGATCGCCATCGAAGAGGCCGCGCTTCCCGCCGCCCTCGCGACCCGCGCGCGCGGCACGCTGATCGAACGCCTGACGGCGCAAGCGCGTGCGCTCCATAGCCGCGGGAAGCGCACGGCCGAGCTGCGGGATGAGCGGGAACGACGGTTGCAAGCCACGCTACAAGCCCAAGGGTTGACGACGCTGTTCGAGGAGCACGCCCGGTTCGCCGAGCACGCCAACGCGATCGAGGGCCTGCCCGAGACGTACCGCGAGGCCTTGCTGGCGCACCACGCCGCGCAGGGCGAACGCCTGGCCTCGGCGCGCGAAGCGGCCGACCCGGGTCCGGTGCCCCTCGATGCCGAGCCGCTTGAGCTCGACATCGCGCTCGCGCTCGACGCCCCTCCGAACGCGGCCGCCCTGCTGAGCGCCTTGTTCCCCGTGACCGCTCGCCCACCGCGACGCGGTCAACCCGCCACGCTTGACCTGCACGTGACGCTTCGGGTGATCGAAGGCCTGTACAGCGCATTGTTGCCATTCGCGCCCGAGGCGCGCGTCGTCCAAGGGACCCACGAGGGACTCGTCGCCATCGAGATCGAACTGCCCGAGGCGCCGCCCGACGCATGGTGGAGCCGCCTCCTGCCCGGTCTCGCCGCGATCTGGTCGGATGCCGACGACCTCGCCGCCGCGCGCGTCGTGCTCCGCACCGTGACGCTGCCCGCGAGCCTGCTGCTTCCCGGAGACGAGCCGACCGCTGAGGTCGTCCATGGCTGAGCATCGCCTCGCCGACGTGGTCACCGCAGCGGCGCGGCTCGGGCTGCGTCCCGACGCGCTGATCGCGCGGTGGGTGCGGCTGCGGCTCGCTGGCCTGCCGTTCAGCGCCACCAGCCTGCGCCGGATGGAGTTCACCGAGGCCGACCTCGCGTCGCTGTCCGAACCACAGCCGCAGGCGACGGTCTGTCAAGCATGACCGAGCCAAAGGTGCCCGAGGAGATCGAGGACTTCGGCGATCTTGGGCCGCCTCCC
The DNA here is from genome assembly GCA_040382435.1 of Alphaproteobacteria bacterium. Classification (GTDB taxonomy): domain Bacteria; phylum Myxococcota_A; class UBA796; order UBA796; genus JBEIFN01. The sequence continues at coordinate 204 of JBEIFN010000211.1, read as the reverse complement.
CCCACGGCTTCGCGTGCGACCGCCCGCCTGTGGCGGTCCGCCTGGCTGTCCCACACACCCGCGTCCACGCTGATCCTCCCGGCCCCCGCGGCACTCCCCATCCGCCGAGAGCGCGGCGCACAGCGCCCCGCCGCGCCCAAACCGAGCCAACCGTCGCAGCCGCAGCCAACCGCCGCCAAAAGCCGAGCCTCCGAGGTCGCGGTG
>JBEIFN010000210.1:0-4654 GCA_040382435.1 Alphaproteobacteria bacterium | reverse complement strand
CTCGTGGCCCGCATCGCCGGGCAGCCCCGGGTACCGAACCCAGGCGACCTTGTCATGACGCGCGAGGTGCTGTGCGACGGCGAGGGCGTTGCGGCTGTGTTCGCGAACGCGCAGGTGGAGGGTTTCGAGGCCGGTGAGGAAGTGGTGTGCGCTCGCCGGGGCGAGGGCGGCGCCCATGTCCCTCAGGCCTTCGACGCGCGCCTTGAGGATGAAGGCCAGGCCGCCGAACGCCTCCGCGAACTTCAGTCCATGGTAGCCGGGGTGCGGCTCGGTGAACTCAGGAAAGCGACCTTGAGACCAATCGAACCGGCCCGCATCGACGAGGATTCCGCCGATCGCTTGGCCGTGTCCGCCGATGTACTTCGTCAGGCTCTCGACGACGATGTCGGCGCCGTGGTCGAGCGGTCGGAGCAGCGCCGGGCTGGCGGCCGTGTTGTCGACGATCAGCGGCAGCCCGTGCGCGTGGGCGAGGTCGGCGAGCGCGCGGAGGTCGGGGACGATCAGCGCCGGGTTGGGGAGGGCCTCAACGTAGATCGCCTTGGTCTTGGCCGTGATCGCGGCTTCGAACGTGGAGAGATCGGTGATGTCGGCGAACTTCGTCGTGATGCCGAGGCGGGGCAGGGTGGTGGAGAAGAGGTTGTACGTCCCCCCATAGAGCGCCGAGCCAGCGACGATTTCGTCGCCCGCGCGTGCGAGGGTGGTGATCGCCAGCGTCTCTGCGGCTTGGCCCGACGCCACGGCGAGCGCAGCCTGCCCGCCCTCGAGCGCGGCGACGCGGGCTTCGAGCACGCCGGTCGTCGGGTTCATCAGCCGGGTGTAGATGTTGCCGAACTCTTGCAGCGCGAACAGACGCCCTGCGTGGGCGGCATCGCGAAACACGTAGGACGTCGTCTGGTAGATGGGGACAGCGCGGCTACCCGTGGTGGGTTCCGGCGTGTAGCCGGCGTGCAGGGCGAGGGTCTCAGGACGTTGGGACATGGGGCCTCCGGGGCGGTTGGGACGCCGGCGCGCGTCGAACCCCAGGGCACCAACGACCTGAGGCCCTCCGCGCGCAGGCGGGGGGTGGGGTCGTCTCAAGCAGGTGGGCGGGTCAGGCTGGCGAGCGCGGAGACGACCTCACGACGCCAGCTGACACATGCAGCAGCAGCAGCCACAGGCGGCCGAACACGCCATCAGGGCGTGCGTCGAGGCCGGCATCGGGCGGTTGGTGCGCATGTCGAGAGCCTACGGGATGCGGCGCGCCAACGATCGCGGCGCGACGCGTCGTTGCAAAAACGTGACACAGCGCGCCGTCGCCTCAGGCAGGCGGCGGTCGCTCCCCACGGTTGCGTGCGCCATGGGCGTGGCTGCGGAAACGGAGCATCAACGTGGAACGCAGCGAAGGGTCGTCGACCACTTCCTCCAACGCGCCGGCCATGCAGACGAGCCACGCCTCGGCGGCGGCGCGGTCGATCGGCAGGTGGCGGTGCAGGTCGCGAACGGTCGGCGCGTCCCATGCGTTCATGTACAGCGGCGGGCCCCCGAGCCAGCCCGAGAGGAACGCCGCGAGCTTGTGGTGGTCGCCCGTGAGGTCGTCGTCATGGAGCGCTCGGATGGCGGCGGCTTCCGGCAGCGTGTCCATGCGGCGGTAGAAGGCTGCGACGAGGCGCGTGACGCCTGCGGCGCCGCCGATCTGATCGTGTTCGCTTTGCTGGCGCACGCCGCCCTCCGCGACGGCGGTCTAGCCGATCGGGTCGGGGTGTGGGCTGAGCCTATCGCCGGTTCTCCGTCGCGACGGACCTTGCGGCGGGGCCTTGCCCACGTGGCCCATCGACCTCCAAGGTCTCCACGGCGCCAAGGGCGCGGGGGCCGCGATTCCGGGGTGTCTGCTGGGTCACGGCGGGATAAACGCGAAGAATCTCGGAGGTTCTGTGCGACTTCTCTGTGGTGTGGTCGTGCTTCTCTCGGCGTGCGGCGGCGGCGGCGGCGGCGGCGGCGGTCTGGGCGGCATCGACCGGGCTCCCAGCGGTCTCAACATGTTCATGGGTCTGGAACCTCTCGACGACGGGACGGCCCTGCCCACCTGGACGGGCGTGCCGGTGTACCAAGTCCGTTGGACGGACGATGCCGGCGGGGCCGTGCCGTCGTCGTACGGCTACGCGCAGATCGACTACGGCGTCGCGGCGTCCACCACCGAAGTGGGCGCGGCGTTCGTGGCAGAGATCGAGGGTGACGCCGATGCGTTCTTCGTGGACGCGCTGGCCCTGATCGGGGGCAACGGCCGGATCGACGTCTACTGTCTACCGCCAGCGCCCGGGGTGTACGAAGCGGAACTGCGCGCCCAGATCGAGGGCTTTCCGGGGTGGTCGGAGGTTCGGCTACGCTGTGAGGCGGTCGAGGACTACGCGATGTTCCTGAGCAGCGTCGCGGTCGGCTACGGGGCGAACAACGAGGCGTTGCTCCTGACGGATGGGACCCGTTTCGACATGTCCACGATGTCGGAGATTCCAACGCCCTCCGGCCAAGTCTTTGATCCGCCCTCGTACGTCTCGCCGCTCGCCGACGACGGCAAGACGGGTGTGCGCGCGATGTTCGACGCATCGGGTGACCCCTTCGGCTATTATTACTGGAACGCGGAAGATGGCTCGCTAACTCCCGTTTTGACCGAAGCGGAGGCGGCGGACGTCCTGAACTGGATGGGTGCGCAGCACGCGGCGATCTCCGCCGATGGACAAACCGTCGCCATGTCCTCGTACAAGACAGGCCTGTTCGTCAAAGACCGCCGCAGCGGTGCACTTTCGCAGGCTCCGGGAGCCGGGGATGGCTACGACGGGCTCGAGATCTTCGGCGTGACCGCGTCGGGCGGGGAGGTCATCTTCGGGCGTGCACTTCCCCAGTTCGGGCGTCAGAACGCAGCGTCTCTCTGGGCGTACGATCCGCAAACCGGGGAGGTCTCGCCGATGTTGCCCCCGAACGCGGCGGTAGTCCTGTCGGACTTGGATTGGGTCAACCAAGTTCGGCTCGACGCCGAGGCGAAGCGCGTCCTCGTGGGCAGCGCCTACTACGGGACGTTCCGCGGTTACGTCGTCGACCGCGAGGCCGACACGGTGCGTCCAGTGTTTGAGGGGGTTGAGGCTCACGCGGAAGCGCGCGAGGGGGCATCGTCGACCCTCAACCCCGTCCTGACGATGACGAGCCTCTCCCGCAGCGGGCGCTATGCCGCCGCCGCGTACGCCCGCTATGAGGATCTGACGTATTGGGCGGGGAGCCAGTTTGTCTTCATTGAGGACCTCGAAACTGGCGAACTGTTCTCCGTGGGGTGGATGCCCGACGGCGCAGCCCTGAGCGGGGATGGTTGGATCCTTCGCGACGCCGTTGTGACCGACGATGGCCTCGCAGCGGCGTTCAACGCCGCTTGGTCGGGCGGTGTGTCCGGTGAAGCCTTTGGGTTTGCGGTCGTCGTTCCGCGGTCGATGTGGATCCCCGTCGACCGTTGAACCGCACGCGGGTTGGCGCGCTCGGCCCCACTGCGTCATGGGGTGTGTGGGGGTGCGTCATGCGGCAGCTCTGTTTGGGCCTCTTGACGGTGATGATGGGTTGTACGAGGCTCACATCGGAGAAGGGTGGCTCGGCTGACACGGCGGATTCCCTCCCGAACGGGGACACCGACAGCGCAGACAGCGGAGACACCTCGCTGGCTCTTGAACCGACGGGCGCGCCGGTCGTTCACGTCGTTCTGTTCACGCACATCGAAGACAATGCCCCTGTCGGCGAACTCGACACGCCGCAGAACCGCGCCGCCTACCTTCGGTTGCGGTCCGAACTGTTGGCGGTCGCGGCAAAGGCCTCCGCCAGGGGGCTGACCTTCGTGATCCAGCCGGACTGGAAGGTGCTGGAAGCCGCGCTTCGCTACGAAAATGCCGAGGTCATGGCCGATACGGGCGGCGTCAACGCCTGGGTGTACCTGCGCGACACGCTGGGCTGTACGATCGATCCGCACAGCCATGAGAATGGCGGCTACAACTACACCGATGTGGCCGCTTTGCTCGACCGCCTCGGCGTGGGTGGGAGTACGGTGATCGGTGGCCACATCTGGGATCCGTCCCTCCCGCAGTTCCAACATTGGGACCGGTTTCGCACCGCGCAGAAGGGGGAGCGTTACCCCGACGCGACGTGGAGGGGGGACATCCTGATCGGCGCAGGCACGCCGAACCACGTCAACGACCCCTTGATGAGCGGTGTTTGGAGACCCAAGGACGCCGACCACTTCTTCGAAGACGATCCGGCGGGCAACATCGTCGCCGTCGGGATGTGGGACGGCGAGGTCGCGGGCGTCGAGGAGCTGGTGGCGGCGTACGCCGACGGCACGGTGCCGTCGACGACGATGTTGACCACGGGCTGGAACATCCAGCCGTCGGACTACGTCGGCCCGGCGGGTGCAGATGATGTCGATACCTCGACCTTCGCGCCGCTTTCCGCGCTCCAGGCGGAAGGGAGCGTGGTGATCGAGGACTTTCAGGCCACGGTCGCAGCGTGGCAAGCAGCGGGTGGCGTCGCAGGGACGTACGCGCCGTGAGTGCTCGATGGTGGGAGGTTCACGCGGCCTCGGGTGCTTCCACCGAAGCGGCGACGCGTCTGGAGGGGCTCACCGCGATCGGTGCAGGCGTCCGTGCCT
>JBEIFN010000209.1:0-4665 GCA_040382435.1 Alphaproteobacteria bacterium | reverse complement strand
GCACCTGCCCCATCGCCCCGACGCCGCCCCCGATCCCGCCGAAGTACAACTCCACGCCGAGGCCGAATCGGGCGTCGGTGGACGCCTCCGCGCGGAGGAAGCAGCCGGGCGCTGGACGGGCGCGAACCGTGGCGATCCCAACGTCGCGAGGCGTCACGCCGAACACGTGGGCGTAATCGAGGCCGACGACGAGGGCGCGCCCGAACGGTCGTAAGGCGGTCCCGACCCGGATCTCCGGTGGGGCGTCGCCGGGCCGAAGCGGTCCGCCGAGGTGGTACGTCGCCGCGCCGATCCCCAGCCACGGCCGGGGTCGGTACGAGGCGCCGAGGTCGAGGTCGACGCGGCTTTGGTCGGCCGAGATCCGTCCGTGGAGGGTGCCGCCGATCGCGAAGCGTTTGCCGAGGTCGACGCCGGCCCCTGCGTCGATGCGCACCCGGTCGCTCCCGCCCTCGCGGTCCCATTGCAGTCCACCGACGAGGCCGCGCGCGCCACCCGTGATCGCGACCGACGACGGGAGGCTCCCGGCGCTCGTGGGCTGGCGGACGACGACAGCAACCCGCGCGTCGGGGTCGTGACCGAGCAAGGCGGGGTTGACCCACGCTTGTGTCGGGCCCTCCTCGCCGGCGACGCCTTGTCCCGGCAACCCGATGGGCTCTTGGGCAATCGCGGCGGCAAGCGCCAGCCAAGGCAGCATCGGCGCTCCCTCCGTTGGGGAAGGCTAACACCGCTTGGCGGGCTTGGGGTTGACGCCGGCCAGAGAACGGAACACCCGGGGGGGACGAGGGGCGGATGCGGACGCGGTGGGCCCGGGGATTGCGTTGGAGCGTGTCATTGGGGGCCCTCGTGCTCTCGGGCTTCGCTGCGGCGAAGGGGCGTGGACGGGCGAGCGCTGGAGCCGCCGAAGTCGGGGGTGCTGAGCAAGGTTTCGTCGCCGCCGTGGAGGGACCGCTCCGCGATGCGGTCGCCGAGGCGGGAAGCGCGCACGCCTCGCTGTGGGTCGCCGAGCTCGGCGCACAGGCGCCGACGGTCGCGTGGGATCCCGATGTGCCGGTGCGCGCGGGGGCATCGGCCCGGTTGCTCGTGGCGGCCGCAGCACTGCGCACGTGGGGGCCGTCCGCCACGCTCGACACCACCGTGGAGGTCTCGCCGACGACCCGGGTGGTCGGAGGGCAAGTTCAAGGCACGTTGTTCTTGCGAACGTCCGGTGACCCCTCGCTCAGCGTGGCGCGTCTCGACGACCTCGCTTGGCGCCTCCGGCTCGCCGGCGTCGTTGCCGTTGCCGGCGACGTGGTCCTCGACGGGACGCTGCACGCGGATCCTCCCACGCTCCCGGGCCTCCCTGCGGGCATGCAAGTGCCTTGGGCTCCTTGGGACCAGACGATCAGCCCGTGGCTTATCGAAGGCGGACGATACGGGGTCTCGGCGCTGGCGGGCGTCGCTCCGGGCCATCCTGTCCAGATCGTCCCGTCGGTCCCGGCGGGGGCGTGGCTTCGGGTCGAGAACGACGCTGCGACCCTGAGCCGTGGGGGCCAGTCTCGGCTTCTGTGGGATCGCGCCGAGGATGAGCTTGGGGTGGTGCTCGGCGTCCGTGGCGGCCTCGCGGTCGGCGAGCGCGCCTGGACCACGGCTTGGCCGGTGTCCGATCCCTCGGTGTTCGCTGCGGCTGTGGTGGCGCAGGCGCTGGCCCGGCAAGGCATCGTCGTGTCGGGCGCTGTGCGCATGGGCGAGTCGCCTCCGTCGGACGCCCGCGTGGTCGTTCGGGCGGCGTCACCCACGCTGCTGACGCTGCTGTCGATGATGCAGCGTGAGCGCTCCGATGTGATCGCCGAGTCCTTGCTTCGGACGGTGGGCGCCAAGCGTCGCGGCGAGGGGACGACCCAGGCCGGGCTCGAAGAGGTACGGACCTTGCTCGGGGACTGCCTGACCGCGACGGATGTCTTGGATGCCGGGAGCAGCCTGAGCCGTGTCAACCGCGTCGCGGCGTCGAGCCTGGCGTGCGTGATGCAGCAACAGCTCGCAGAGGTCGCGACGGGACGAGAGTGGGCGAGTTTACTCGGCCATCCCGAACGCGGCGACGCTTGGGTCGACGCCGTCGCGGCCTCGGGCTGGGTGCTGCGTGGACGGGGTGAAGAGGTCGACGGGGTCGGCTCGTTCGTCGGGGTCGCGCAGGACACGGCGGGGGTCCGCCACGTCGTCGTCTTGTTGACGGAGTCGGCACGATGATCGCAGCATGGCGCGGGTGGGCCGTCCTCTTGGCGGTCGGTGTGCTGGGTTCCTCGGCGTTCGGCGCGCCCGCGGAGGAGCCGCTCGGTCCGGTCGATGTCGAGGCGTCGGACGGTCCCTCCCAAGCGGAGGGGGCTGATGCGGAGGCGAGCGACGCTCCGGAGGAGGAGCCGCCCGAAGACACGCCCGCAGCGCCGAGCCAGCCCGAGCCCGAGGCGCCGCTGACGCGCGACGCGGGTCTGACGAGGGCCTGCGTCGACGCGATGTCGTCCCCGGGGTTGCGGCGCGGCGGCGTCGGTCTGCGCCTCGTCCGCCTCTCGGACGGCGTGGTGGCGTGTGACGTCGCTGGAGAATCGCCGCGTTTGCCCGCCTCGACGACGAAGGTGATCACGGCCGCGGTCGCGCTCGACCGGTTGGGCCCGGACTACCGCTTCACCACCCAGGTCCTGGGCGCGGAGGGCGGGGCGAGGCAAGCGGACCGCTGGGTCGGGGACCTCTGGGTCGTGCCGTCGGGCGATCCGACGCTCGACACCGTGCGCCTGCGCGCGCTGATCGATGGGTTGCGGCGTCAGGGGATCGCGCATATCGAAGGTCGCGTCGTCCTCGCCGCGGGGCTGCATGCCGATCCTCCGTGGATCCCCCACTGGCCGCTCGATGACTACCGCAGCAACGAGAGCTACTACGCCACCCTCGGCCCGTTCCCGACCGATGGCTTGCGGCTCACGGCGACGCTTCGGCCCGGAGCCGCTGCGGGAGCCCCGGCGATCGTCGAACTCTCGCCCCCGCAGGACGGTTTTGTGCGCGTCGTCAACCGCGCGACCACGAGCACCTCGGCTTGGACGCGTCGCGGCAGCGTGCGGCGATCCGTGTCTGCGGAAGGGTGGACCCTCGAAGTGAGCGGGACGATCGGGCTCGAGGCGAAGCCGCAGACCCTGGGGACGTGGATGGTCGACCAGCCTGATTCCTCGGCCGCAGCCGTGGTGCGCGCCTTGCTGGCGCAAGCGGGGATCGTGGCGGCCGAGGTGGTGACGTCGTCCGAGCCTCCCCCCAAGGGTGTCGTCCTGTCCTCTGTCGCGTCCGAGCCGTTGTGGACGGTGTTGCTGCCGATGAACAAACGTTCGTCCAACTTTTTGGCCGAGATGGTCTTCCGCGCGATCGCCGTCGACGCGCACCCCGACCGCTGGGGAGCGACGGCAGACGACGCGGCGCGGGCCGTTGGGGAGCATCTGGCGCGTCTGGGCGTTGCGCCCGAGGAGTCGTGGGTCGTCAACGGGAGCGGTTTGACCCGCGAACACAAGCTGTCACCGCGTGCGCTGACGTCCGTCCTCGCGGCGGCCGCGTCGGATCCTCGGTACGGCGACGAGTTCGTCGCCTCGCTCTCGGTCGCCGGAGTCGACGGCACCTTGGCGCGGCGGATGACGAGTGCCCGTCAGGGGCAAGTTCGAGGGAAGACGGGAACCCTCAACGGTGTCGTCGGCCTCTGTGGGACGTTCGTCGGAAGTGATGGCGAAACGTATGTCTTCGCCGCGTTGTCGAACGACGGCCCTTCGGCGGGCACCGTCCGTGCGGCGATGGACGCGCTCGTCACGCGTTGGATCGCCGCCACGGCCTTCCCGATCGTCGCCGAGGTTGAGGCGATCACGGCGCCTTCGCCTGCCGAGACCTCGAGCGCTGCCGCGGATCCCAGCCGGGCGGATTCGCCTTGAGACGTTCCCCACCGAACCTTGGCATGCGAACCACGTGCGGATGCGCTATGAAAGCGATGGGTCATGTCGCTGGCTCTCGGGCTAGCGTGTGCACCAACGAGCGGTTCGCTCCCTACGTCGTCTCCCCGTCGCGGAGTTGAAGCGGATGTCCCCACTGAGCACGAACCCCCGCACGATCGCGCACTACGCTGCGTTCTGCTGGTTTCTCGCCGCGATGCCGTCTGCCGCGCTCGCGCAGGAGCCTGCCCCCGCTCAAGATCCGGCGCCGTTGCGCAAAGAGCTGCGGACGGTCGAGGAGCAAGTCCGCGACCTCAAGGAGCGCGTGTTCCGCTCCAAAAGTACCCTCGCGCTCCTCCACGAGATGATCGTCGAGAAGGCGAGGTTTGAAGCGGCGGTCAGCATCTGGCACGTCCAGTCCCTCGGGACGGGCTACGCGATGGAAGGCGCGGAGTACTATCTCGACGGTAAGCCGATTTTCAGCTGGAAGAAGTCGAGCGGGACCCCGGCGCCGCCAGAGAAGGTCGAGATTCGCAACCAAATGCTGGATGCGGGCAGGCACACGCTTCAGGTCGAGTTCGATGTCCGCGGCAACGGTGGCGGCGTGTTCTCCTACGTTCGGGACTACACGTTGAGCCTGCAGGGCAGCTACGAGTTCGAGGCCCAGGTCGGACAGCGCACGATCGTCTACGCCACCGCGATGGCGGACGCCGGCGTCAAAAAGTCGTTCACGGACCGT
>JBEIFN010000208.1:0-4668 GCA_040382435.1 Alphaproteobacteria bacterium | reverse complement strand
GGTGACGCCGCCGAGCCGGAGGGCGTGGCGGCCGCGGGCGCGACGGAGCCTGGCGAGCGCGATGTCGGCGATGGGCGAAGCGGCTTGGCGTCGGGTGCGGGCGTCGGCTCGAACGAAGCGCACGGTGCGGGTGGCGAACGTCGACGGCCGTCGGGTGGAGGAACGGTCGAGGGCGTTGTCGGCGTCGTCGCCGCGGGTGGGGTGTCCGACCACGCGACGGCTCGTGCGGCGGTAGGTACGGACGGCGACGCGTCCGAGGCGGGGCGCGACGTCGAACACGGTCGTGGGGAACGCAGCGCGGTTCCCGGCGTCGAGGGCGCGCTCGCCGATCGCGGGTGGGACGAGGACCTGCTGGAGTCGCTGGACGCTGTCCGTGTGACAACGTGGCTAGACTTGGCACTTTTGCCGCCGATCTTGACGGAGCGCGTCACGCCGTTGATCGGTGCGGGCCGGCAGCTTCCCACGACCGCTTGTGCGGTGCATGGGCGGATGCGCGGGCGTTGGACCCGCATTTTGCCCGACGGTTCGATGGAGACGGGGGCGACGTTGTCGGGGTCGGAGGACCTCCCTGTTCGACTCGGGCGTGGCCTCACCCCGTCCGAGCGGCTCCGGACGGCGGTCCCGTCGGGCGAGCGGCCTCCGAAGGTGACCTTGATCGGCGAGGCGGGTGACGATGGCGTCTTCCGTGCGCGCGGGTTTGCGTCCGCGGTCCATGGTGTCGCGCTGGCACACCGCTGGTCCGACGATCCCGTGGTGCAGGACGCTGTGGAGGAGGCGCGTTTCCGCGCTTGGTCCGTCGTCCCTTCGCTGCAGGAGGGCGTGCCGGTGGGCGCGCGGGTCGCGGCGACGTCACTCGCGTCCGCGATGCTGTCCGCCATGGAGCACGGCGTCGCCACGGGGCCGGAGCGTCGTCGTCTCGCGAGCTTGGAGCTTCATCTCGGGGAGCTTGCGCTCGCTTGGTCTCGGTTCCGTCAAGGAGAACGGGCGGCGCCGTCGACGCTCACGCTCGGTGCGGCCGTGGAGGCCGACCGCGCGGGCTGGCTCGCTTTGCGCGGTCCGGATGCCGCGTTTGCAGCGGACGCGCTGGTCCGAGACCTCACCGCGGCGTGGCCGATGCGCCGGGTGCTGTGTGCGGCGCGTCCGGCGCAGTCGGAGGACGTCGCTTGGTGGCTGGTGTTGGTCGCCGCGGCCAGTCGGGTCGCGGTGTGGGTGTCGACCGGGGATGCGCTCGGCGCCATGCTCCGCGTCGAGCGGTGGGCGGACCGGCTGGCCTCCCTCGGGCTTCGGCTCGCGTTGCACGACGGGCCGATGGCGTCCGAGCGTGTCGAGGCTTGGCGGCGCGGTGAGATCCACGTGCTGGTCTGTGCGGGGCCGCCCCCAGCAGACGCCGAGCCTCGGCGGCCTGCGCTTCGTGTGACGCTCGACGCACGTGCCGGAGAGCCCGCCACGACCGATGCGTGGGCCCCGCGCCACGATCGGCTGGTGGTGCTTCGCGGCGAGCCCTCGGTGGCAGCCCTGCGGGCCCATTGGGCGGGGTGGGATGCGCTGCGCCTGCCGCCGCCGCGGCGTGAGCCCGGCGCGCTGTGTGTCGCGGATGCGGAGCGTGCGTCGGCGTACGACGCCGCGGCCGCCGCCGTGCGGCGAGGGGCGACGGTGGTTGTCGCCTTCCCGATGACGCGCGCGGGGCGGGATCTGCTCTCCCTCCAAGAGACGATGGCGTTGGCGCAGCGGCTCGGCTCTACGGTGTTCGCGGAGGTCGAGGTCGAGGTGGTCCACGCCGACACGCCGACCGAAGTCCGCCGTCGCGTGCTGGACCGTTTTGCCGCTGGCCAGTCGCGCGTCGTCGTGACGACGATGCCCCTGGAGGTCCTCGGCCCGACAGGGCGCGCCGTGCACGTCGTGGTGGAATACGCGGACCGCCTCGACGATGAGCGTTTGCTGGCTTGGCGCGAGATCACCACGGCGGGCGGAGGCTTGACGCTGATCATCGGGGAGCCGGAGCGTCCATGGGGCATTCCGCGGCTGCGGGCCCTGGCCGACGGCGCTCCTGCGCGCGCGATCCGTTCGTGGCCGCCCGATGCGATCCAGCCGGTTTCGCCGCTCCGTACGGCCGTCGTCGACGCCCATCTCGACGTCGATCTGCTGATCGAAGCGCGGCAAGCGGCGCACCGGCTTCTGGCACGCGACCCCGGGCTGCGCGCGCCACACGCGCAGCGCTGGGTCGCGGTGGCCGCTGCACGTTGGGGTTGGCTGTCTTCGGACCCCTGTCCGCTCCCTGCGGGGAAGGTGGCCCCGCGACGCCGACGCCGACGCCGCAAGGCCTGAGCGCGGCGTTCAGTACGTGGGCAGCGTCGGGTCGACGTCCGTCGCCCAAGCCGTGATGCCGCCATCGAGGTTGAACAGCCGGGTGAATCCGGCGGCAGCCAGCGCTTCGCACGCCTTGGCCGAACGACCGCCGAGCTTGCAATGCACGAGGATGTCTCGGTCGCGGGGGAGGCTTGCGGCGATGGTCAGCACGTCTTCGTGGGGGTGGAGGCGGTCGGCGAACGGGAGCGCGACGATCTCGGCCTCGAAGGGCTTGCGGACGTCGAGGACGTAAGGATCCCAGCCCGCCTGCCGCCGTTCGTGGGCTTGGCGGGCCGAGAGGCGGGTGAACGGCTCCGAGGGGGCTAGCGGCTCGGGCGTCAGTCCACAGAAGCCTTGGTAGTCGATCAGCTCGGTGATCGGCTTGGCGTCGGGGTCGCGACGGAGCTTCAGTTCGCGGAAGCGAAGGTTCATCGCATCGTAGAGGAGGAGTCGACCCGAGAGCGTCGTGCCGATGCCGAGCAGGATCTTCAGCGTCTCGGTCGCTTGGATGGTGCCGATCACCCCCGGAAGAATCCCGAGGACGCCGCCTTCGGCGCAGCTCGGGACGAGGCCGGGCGGTGGCGGTTCGGGGTACAGGTCGCGGTAGTTGGGGCCGCCCTGGTGGTTGAAGACGGTGGCTTGGCCCTCGAACTTGAAGATCGACCCGTAGACGTTGGGTTTGCCGAGCAACACGCACGCGTCATTGACGAGGTAGCGCGTGGGGAAGTTGTCGGTTCCGTCGACGATGACGTCGTAGCCGGCGAAGATCCGCAGCGCGTTCTCGGCGGTGAGCGGTTCCTCGTAGATGTCGAGGGTGACGTTCGGGTTGAGGTCGGCGATGCGCGCCTTCGCCGAAGCGACCTTCGAGACGCCGATCGTCGCCGTGCCGTGGATGATCTGACGTTGGAGGTTGCTCGCGTCGACGAAGTCGAAGTCGACGATGCCGATCGTCCCGACGCCTGCGGCCGCCAGGTAGAGCAACAGCGGGCTGCCGAGGCCGCCCGTCCCCACGCACAGGACCTTGCTCGCCTTGAGCTTTCGTTGCCCTTCGAGGCCGACTTCTTGCAGGATCAGGTGTCGGCTGTAGCGCGCGATCTCTTCGTTGGAGAGCTCCGGGAGCAGGCTCATCGGCCACCTCCGGCGATGCTCGGCACGATGGTGATCTCGGTGTCGGCACCGACCGGCGTGGCCTCGCGTTCGAGGAACCGGATGTCCTCGTCGCCGACGTAGACGTTGACGAAGCTACGCAGCTTTCCGGACGCGTCACGGAGGTGCTTGGTCAGCGACGGGTGCGCGGATTCGAGCGCGGCGAGCGCCTCGCCGACCGTGGTGCCGTCGACGCGGACGGCGGCTTGGCCTTCCGTGTAGGCGCGCAGGGGCGTGGGGATGTGCAGCGTTGCCATGGTGTCCTCGGATTCGGCCGGTCCTCGGCCGCAGGGTTGCGGGCGCAGCTCACTTGGGCCGCGCAGGGTGGTGTTCGGTGAGGGGCTCCCCCGGAGCAGCACCCCGACGAAGGGGTGGTGAGGCCAGCCGTGCGTCCGCTTCAGCGTCCGGCGGCGGCCTCGCCAAGACAGCGCTCGCCGTCGAGGGCGACCGCCAGCGGTTCGGCGTCCATCGCCGTGCGGTCGTCCGTCAGTCGCCAGGCGCGCGTATCGACGACCTCGCCGCCCACGACCGAGACGATGACGTAGGTGAGGTTGGGCCAGGCGTGGTCGCGGTCGAACTCGGAGTAGTCGGCCGGATGGTCGGGGTGGCTGTGGTAGTACCCGAGGACTGCCAAGCCTTCGGCTTCCAGTGCGCGTTCGGCGCGTTGAAGCGCGAGCGGACCGACGGCGTACCGGTTGTGGGCGCTGTCGGCGCGCTCGTTCACGAGAGCGGCCACGCGGCGGACCGAGCGCGACGCTTCGTCGCCCGCGAGGATGCCGACGACCTCGTGCGGATAGCCTTCGCGCGCGTGGGCGTGCATCGTCTCGGCAGCGTGTTGGGTCAGCCGAATCACACAGCCCCCCACAGGTGCTGGTCGGAGAGGTAACGACCTCCACCGTCGCACAGGATGGTCACGATCACGGCATGGTCAAGCGTCTGGGCAAGATCGACGCAGGCGGTGACGGCGGCGGCAGCGCTCGGCCCGACATGCAAGCCGTCGCGGCGCGCGAGGTCGCGTGCCATCGCGTAGGCCCGCTCGGTGTCCGCCTCGAGGTGTAGGTCGGCGAGCGTGGCGTCGTAGATCGGGGGCACGATCGCGCTCGCCATGTGCTTGAGCCCTTCGAGGCCGTGGAACGGGGAGTCGGGCTGCACCTCGGCGACGACGACGCCCGGGTG
>JBEIFN010000207.1:0-4679 GCA_040382435.1 Alphaproteobacteria bacterium | reverse complement strand
GTTCAGCGCGCCCGGGAACAGGATGTCGATGGCTTCGTCGCCCAGCCCTGGGCCCGCGTCCTTGACCCACAGGACGTTCGGTTCGATCGTCAGGCCGAGTTGCTCGGTGCGATGCGCGGCCTCCCACAACCCCGGCGTCGGGTCGAGCGTGGTGAACGGCCATGCGGCGACGACGTTGGCGCGACCGAGCTGATCGAGCAACGGCGCGACGGCGACCCGCGCTCGCTCGACGCGCGCCGCGCTCTCGTCATCGAGGGTGGAGAGCACGCTGTGGCCCTGGTCGGTGACCGGCGCGTCGAGCAGCAGAAGCCGACCCAAGCTCATCGGCGCGACCGGCCCGCCGTCCGGTGCGCGGACGGCCTGCGTGACGATCACGGCGTAGACGTGGTGGGCGTCGAGCGGGATGCGGTCGGGCGGCAGTCGGAGGAAGACATGCCGGCAGTCGGACTCGAACGGGGGACGCTTGCAGCCGCGCGTGCCCTCGTCGCGGAAGACCTCGAGGCCGACGTCGACGCGCACGGGGGTGGCTGTGACGTCCCACAACTGGACCGAATCGCTCGTGATCGTCGAGGGATCGACGCCCGCGTTGAAGCCAAAGAACGGGTCGGACGAGATGCCGAAGCCGTCGAGTGTGTTCGCGACGGCCTTGGCCTCGGCTTCGAGGGGGGTGTCCCACGGGGCAGGCGTCAGCTCCACGCGTCCCGTGGTGGCGTCGCGCAGCACGTCGAACGGCAACGGGACACGCTGGCTCTCGCGGTCCATCTCCAGCTCGACGGCTGAGGTCGTATGAAAGCCGATCGCGGCGGCGATCTCGGCGCGCGGCCAGCCGCTCGCGGCGATCCATGGCGCGATGTCGAGCCGGACACGTTCCAGGGTCTCGGCCGCCTCCGCACGCTCGACGCGCGTCGCGCCGGGGAACGCGTCGAGGTGGGCCGGGTCGTTGAGGGGCACCTCGGCCGCGAGCAGCGTCATCGCGGCGTCGGCGAAGAACGGGGCGCCGCTGAGGGTCTTCAAGCCGTCTTCGCCGCCGCGGAGGACGACGCCGAAGGTGCCGCTGCGCGCCCAGCCCTCGCGCGGAGGGGTCACGCTCAGCGTCAAGCCATCTTCGGAGACGGTGAGTTGGACGCCCTCGACGCGCGTCGGTGTCGCGCCCTGCTCCCAGACCTGCACCGTGTCGGCCGTGATGTGGGCGGGGTCGGCCGGGTCTGAGAGGGTGAAGCGCACGGTGCTGGTCGTCGACCATCCGTCGGCTGTGTTCAAGGCGGCGCGCACGGCGCGCTCTGCGGCCGCCTGATCGTCTTCGATGGGGAGCGCGAGCCGCCCGCTCTGCGGGTCGAACAGCAGGTCGTTCGGCGTGGGGACCACGCCCGCGCTGGGGTCGTAGACGACGACCGCGCGCTCCGCCGGCGGATCGAGGTCGAGGGGGCGGCAGGCCAGGGCGAACAGCAAGGGGCTCAGCATCGTCGCTCCTCGTGCGGGCCTATCCTGCCACCGCCGCGCTGGACTTGCCATCCGGGGCGGGAACGCTAACCGCGGGGTATGCCCTTGCTCGCCGCCAGTCTTCGCCTCGCGCTCGTCCTCGACGGGACGGACGCCCGCGTGGAGGCTGCGCGCGTGATGCCGGACGAACGCGTCCGCGACGTCCCCGGCGAGCTTCGGGTGCGCGACGCGCGGGGGCGCGTGGTGGCGACGGGCGCGTTGCCACCGGCGCCGGGGCCGCGTTCGGTGATCCTCGAGGACGGCCACGCGGTCGGACAGCTCGCCACGGGTCCGCGTCGCGTCCGCGTCACGCTCCCATGGCCGGAGGGGGCGGTCACCGTCGACTGGGCGGGGCAGACCTTGGCCCTGGATGGCTTGGGAGCTTCTGCTTCGCAGGCGCGGTGGGCAGGGGCGCCGCAGCTGGCCTTCGAGAGCGGGCCGTCGTCCGAACGCCTCGATCTGCTCGTCCTTGCCGAGGGCTACACCGCAGCAGAACAGGCTTCGTTCGAAGAAGACTACGGCCGCCTCGTGGCCCACCTCGCTCAGACCGAGCCGTACGACACCTACCGGCACCTGCTCAACGTCTGGACCTGGTTCGTGCCGTCGTCGGCCACGGGCATCGGTGCCTCGGACGGCGTCGACGCGGGGACGGCGTTTGGGTGCTACCGCGGGTGCGACGGCATCGAACGTCTCGTCTGCTGCGACGAGACCCGGATCCTCGATGCGGTCGCCGAGGCGGCTCCGTTCGCCGATGGCGTGCTGCTGCTGGCCAACGACGAGGGCTACGGCGGCTCGGGCGGTTTTGACTACGCCGTCGCGACCACGGGGATCGACGGGCCGCAGGTCGCGACGCACGAGCTGGCCCACAGCCTCGTCTTGCTCTGGGACGAATACAGCTACGGCTATGAGGGTGACCCCGACGCGTTCATCTCGCCCAACTGCGCGCCTGCGGGACGAGAGCCGCCGTGGACGGCTTGGTTGGGCGAAGGCGATCCGCAGATCGGGACGTTCCCGGGTTGCAGCTTCTCCAACTGGGTCCGGCCGACGCAGGGCGGCTGCACGATGGCCAATGTCTACGCGGATTTTTGTCCGGTCTGCCGCGAGCACCTCGTCCGATCCCTGTACGCCGGGCTGGGTGGGCAGCTCGCGGCGTCCGCGTCTCCGGCCGAGGGACGCGTGCGGATCCGGCAGGGCGAGACCGTCCGATTCGAGGTGAGCGCGATCGAGGGGCTGCGTTGGGCTTGGACGTTCGACGGGGAGCTGCTGTCGGATGCCCCGGGCGCCCTGACCCTCGACGGGTGCGGCGCGCGCCGAGGGACGTTGACGCTGACGCTCGATGACCCGACGGACTGGGTCCGCAGCGATCCGGATGGTGTGATGCGCCAGACGCTGCAATGGGACGTTCGCACCGACCGCTGTGAGGGGGATCCTCCGGCGTGTGGCTGTGACCAAGGGCCGAGCGCTGGTTGGGTCGGTGTGGCCGGGCTGGCGTTTGTGCGGCGTCGTCGTCGGGAGGGGGGCGCGTGAACGAGGCGCTTTGGGTGCTCGGTGCGTGTGCGCTGGCGGTCCTCGGCGAACGGCGTGGCTGGCCGTGGGCGCGTCCCGTGGGCAAGGTGACGGCCTCCCTTGGCATGGTCGTCGCGGGAGGGTCCGCTGGGCTGCCCGTAGCTGGGTTGCTGGCGTTGACGGCGCATCTCGTCGGGGACGTCCTGCTGCTCAGTCACCGCAAGGGGCTGTTCGTTGCCGGGATGCTCGCGTTCCTCGTCGGTCACGCCGCGTACGGGTTGGCGTTCGTCGGGGTCGGGGTCGGCGTCTGGGCGACGTGTGGGGCGGCGGCCGTGCTGGGGGTTGCCGTCGCTCCGGTCTGGCGCTGGCTCGCGCCGCACACCGGTCGCCTGCGCCGCCCCGTCGCGGCCTATGTCTTCGCGCTGTGCGGGATGGTGGCGTTGGCGTGGGGGACGGGGCGCCTCGGGCTCGGCGTAGCGGCCACCGCCTTCTTGCTGAGCGATCTTCTGGTCGCGCGCAACCGCTTCGTGGCGCCGGGCTGGGGGAACCGCGCGGTCGGCTTGCCGCTGTACTACCTGGCGCAGCTTGGCCTGATCGCGGGGCTCCAGCCTACAGCCGGCTGAGCAGGAGGCGGCGCAGATCGCGCTGCCAGCCGCGCGCGACGAGCCGTTCGGTGGCGGGGGCTTCGAGTGCGGCGACGCCGTCGAGCTTGTCGAGCGCGAGGCTTCTGTAGCCGAGGCGAGACCGCAAGCCGTCGGTGATGGCGTCGAGCGTCGCGTCCTCGTCGTCGAACCGAAGCAGATGCTTGCCCCCAGCGCCGAGCCAGGCCAGCAGACGGCCTCCGTCGAGCAGCACGCGTGCGTCGGGGACGCGGCTGGGGCGCGCGGTCTCTGGCGCGTCGACGGGGTCGGGCCACGCCAACACGCCCCCCCAGAGGCAGGCGGGGTCGACCGCCGAGAGCCAGCGCAGACCGCGGGTCTCGCGCGCCTGACGCAACCGGTCAACGGCGCCGGGGAGCGCGAACTGACCGCTTCCTAGGCCGTCGACGAACCAGCCTCTGCGCGCGCGGCCCGTGTCTTCGAGCTGACCGAACACAGGCGCGAGGGACGCCCATCCGCCGGCCACCGCCTCGTGCCGGATGTGGTCACGCGAGACGACCCCCCACCGCTGCAGCAGCGTCGTCGCGTGGTGGACGGCGCGCGCGGTGGCGTTCGGGGGCGGCCCGAGCAGGCGGTCGTGGACGAGCGACCATCGTCCGCCCGCCAGCCGGGCGCCGCGCTGGCCGCCCACCCACGCGCGCAGAGGGGCGAGGGTGTCGTTGGTCACGAGGCCCTTCCACACGAGGTCGAACAGCGCGGCTGTGGCCGTCTCGGCGTCGCGTCCGCTCGCGCGTACCAGCTCGGCGAGGAAGCACGCACCCCGCTGGGCGAGGTGGCCGAGCAATGCGGCGCCGACGTCGTCCTCGACCGCTGGCGGGGGCGTGTCGGCCAGCGCAGCTTCGAGGCCCTCGGGGGTGAACAGGCGGACCCAGCCGTCGGTGCGGCCGAGGCTCCCCGCGCCGACCCACACCATCGCGCCGGATGCGCCGAGTGCGTCGAGCGTCGGCCCCACAGCGCCCGGGACCCGCGCGGCGAGGATCTCGGCCTCGCGCGCGGACGCCGGCACGGCCACGCCTTCGAGCTGGTGGACGACCT
>JBEIFN010000206.1:0-4679 GCA_040382435.1 Alphaproteobacteria bacterium | reverse complement strand
TGCTGCCGCGCTACGTCTACCCGGGCGTCGCATTGACGCCGCGCCTCCCCGTCACGCCCCAAACGCCCGCGACGACCTTCTTTCAGGGCTTGCCCGCGCCGTTGAACATCCCGGGCCTACAGCTCTCTGGAGCCACCGGCGCGTCCGACCCCCTGGACCGGTTCCGTTGGAACGCGTTCCTCACGTGGCGGTCCGACGCGAGCTTCGTCGGCGGCGGTGCGAGCATGACGATCAACCGCTGGCTCCCGGTGTTCAACCTCGCCGTCTCGACCCAAGCCGTCCCCCGGCTGTACGAGATCGCAGCGGCCGACCCCGACGACCCCGACGCGACGAACCCGCTCGGCCTCTACTTCGAGCGCCGCGTCACCGGGGCGTTCACCACGACGTGGCCGTTCACCCCAAGGTCCAGCCTGTTCGCCGCGTACGACCTCTCGGACCGCAAGGCGCTGAGCGCGCTCGACCCGGCCGCCGTCGCCGAGACCGTCCCCCTGCGCGGCCGCGTCGGAAGGCTGAGCTTGGGGTACCGCTTCGCCTGGTCCCAACCCACCGCCACCGCGATCAGCCCCGAGGATGCCCAGACGCTCTCTCTGGTCGCAGGTGTGACCGCTCCCTGGCTCGGGTCGGTCTCGATCGACAGCGATGGAACGCGTGCGCCGCTGACCCAAGTCCAGCTGAGCGCCGAAGCGCGAACGTACACGGTGCTGCCCAAGCTCCCCAACCACGTCTTCGCGTTCCGCGCCGCCGCCGGCGCCGCGCTCGATCTGCAAGGCAGCGCCTACCTCGGCAACTGGCAGCTCGGCGGAAACCTCGGCGACGGCGCGTTCTACGTGCGGCCGCCGGAGTACCGCATGCTCCGCGGGTACCCCTACGGCGCCGCACGCGGCGACAACTACTGGCTCGCATCGGCGGAGTACCGTGCGCCGATCGTGCGCATCGACCAAGGGCTGGGCGCCTTGCCGCTGTTCGTGCGCGTGCTGCACGCCGCTGTCTTCGTGGATGCCGGCCACGCCTTCGACCAAGTCGAAGACGTCCGCGAGGTCTTCGCCCCTGCCCTCGTCGGCGTCGGCGCCGAGCTGCGCTTGTCCTTCGTCGCTTGGTGGTCCTCGGCGCTCGATGTGCGGCTCGGCTACGCCACGGGCGTGACGCGCCCCGACGTCGCCATCGGCCCGATCGCGCCCGGCGCCCTTTGGCTGCAGTGGGGAGGTGCGTTCTGAGCGGACGCGCACGCCAGGTCGCGAGCGCAGGCCTGGCGGTGGCCCTCGCGACGCTCGGCCTGCTGCAGGACAACCCGTGGCCCCTCGCGGGCGCCGTCGTCATCGCCGTCGCGGTGGTGCGCGCGCTCGGCGACGATCGCCACCAGACATCGCCCCACCCTTGAATCCGACGCGCCGCCGTCGTAGAACAACGCGTCCTGCGCGGAGGAACCCATGTTCGACGTGACGTGCCCGGCTTGCGGTACACCGGCGCCCGCCGGCGCCCGCCGCTGCAAGGAATGCTTCCACAACTACGCCGACACCAAGCCCAAGGCGTCGCTCGCGCAGCAGTTCCTCCCCGTGCTCACGGCGCTTGCCCTGTTCTCGGTCGGACTCGCCGCCACCGTCGGGTGGATGGTCGCCCAACCCGTTGATGAACGCAGCCTCGTCGACGCCAGCCAACGCCAGATCCAATGGGTCCGCACCTTCAAGGACGGCCGCCTCGAGACGCGCTCGATCGCGTTCGACGACGTCCAGACGATCACCCTCCATCAGGCCACAGGGGGACAGAGCCGGATCGAGATCACCGACAAGCGCGGCGAAGCGCTGGTGATCGACGCGGCGATCGGCAAGGGCCTGCAAGCGCGCGCCACCGAGTACGCGCGGATGATGGGCAAGGAGCTCAAGACGGTCGGCGACGCGCCGAAGCCCTGATGCGTTCGCACGCCCCTCGCGCGCGGGAACGGGCCGCGCCCGCCGCCGGGCCGTGGACGCTCGCACTCGACCTCGGCACCCACCACCTCCGCGCGGCGACGCACGCCGACGGGGTGGTGGTCGACGTGCGCCGCGAGGTCGCGCTACCACTCCCCGACGCGACCGAAGGGGGCGACCCCAGCTGGTCGATGACGCCCGTAGAGGTGCTCGACGGCATCCTCCGCGACATCGTGCGTTTGACCGACCCACCGAGCCGTTGGCGGGTCCTCGCGGCCTCGTCCATGGTGACGCCCCCCGCGGAGCGCGCCCAGATCGAACGTCTGCTGCGACGCCTTGGCGCCCAGGACGTCGAATGGGTGCCGGCCGTGCTCGCGGCGGCCGTCGGCGGTCAGCTCCCCGTCCTCGACGCCCACGCAAGCCTCGTCGTGCATGCGGGACACCGCGCCACCGAGGTCGCGCTGATGTCCCGTGGCGGTTTCGTCGACCTCCGCACCCGCGCGCTCGGTGGCGCCCACCTCGACGCCGCGCTCGCCCAATGGCTCCGGCGCGACCACAAGCTGATCGTGGAGCCGGCTCGCGTCGAGGACCTCCGGATCCGCTGCGCGGACGTCGCGCCGACCACGGGCCAAACGTCCTGGGTGACAGGATACGAGGTCTTCTCGGGTCTGCCTCGCGACGTCGAGGTCGACCATGCCCAGGTCTCCGTCGGCATCGCAGCGCTGTGGGAAGACATCCGCAACCTGGTCCTCGACGTCCTCCGCGATGCAAGCCCCGAGGCCTGCGCCGACCTCGTCGAGACGGGCGTCCTGCTCACCGGCGGCCTCGCACAAACGGACGGGCTCGCGAGCAGCCTCGCCGACGCGACGGGGCTGCCGTGCGTCGTGGCCGAGGACGCCGCCCTCGCCGTCATCGAAGGGACCCGGGCGTTGATGGACGTGACGCTCCCCGACGCGATCCGGGCGTCGTGGGCCCTCGAGCCGGAATCCGCATGACCGGGGACGACCGCCGGCCCCTCGCCGAGCGCCTCCGTCCCGAGCGGCTCGAGGACGTGATCGGTCACGATGGCTGGATCGGACCGAACGGTCGCCTGACGCACGCCCTGCGACGGGGTCAGCTTCCCTCGATGATTCTCCTCGGACCGCCTGGCGTCGGCAAGACCACACTGGCACACGCGCTCGCGCGCGAGCTCAGCCGTCCGTTCGTCGCGCTGCACGCGGCCGACGACGGCATCAAGCGTCTCCGCGAAGTTCTCGCCACAGCAGACCGCCCCGTGCTGTTCCTCGACGAGGTCCATCGATGGACCAAGACCCAGCAGGACGCCCTGCTCGGCCCCGTCGAGCGAGGCGACATCACGCTCCTCGCTGCCACCACGGAGTCGGGCGCGAATGCGTGTACGCCTGCGCTCCGATCGCGCCTCCTGATGGTCCGCCTCGAACCGATGGACGACGACGCCCTCACGACGCTCGCGCGACGAGGGATCGACCGGCTCGTCGCCGAAGGCTGGCCACCCATGCCGGACGCCTTGCTCCAAGGGCTTCGCCAGCATGCGGCGGGGGATGCCCGACGCCTGCTGGGACTGCTCGAAGCGCTGACGACCACGTCCACGGACCTCCGGGACGAGAACGCATGGCGCGACGCGCTGAACACCTTGGCCAAGGTCCAGTCGGTCGGTGTCGCGAGCCCCTACGACCTGCTCAGCGCATTCCACAAGTCCTTGCGAGGGTCAGACCCCCACGCCGCGGTCTATTGGCTCGCGCGCGCCGTTCAGAGCGGCATGGACCCGGGTGACCTCGCGCGCAGGATGGTCGCGTTCGCTTCCGAGGACGTCGGAAACGCCGATCCCCGCGCGTTGGGGATCGCCACCGACGCCTACACGGCCTGGAAGCATCTCGGCTGGCCCGAGGCCCGCTTGGCGTTGACCCAAGCCGCGCTGTGGTTGGCCTCGGCCCCCAAAAGCGACGCGGCGTACCTCGCTTGGCAGTCGGCCGAAGCCCTCGCTGCCCAGACCGCGCACCTCGACGTGCCCGCGCACCTGCGCAGCGGGACGACGCGGTACGACAACCCCCACCGCGCACCGTTCCGACTGCCGCGGCAGACCCTATGGCCTACAGGACTCGCCCCCGTCGTACTCTATGAGCCGACCGACCATGGAGACGAGAAGACCCTCCGGGCGCGGTTGACGTGGTGGAACCAACGACGTGCCAACGCGGTACCGCATGGGGTACGCTCCGAGGAGGAGGGTTAGGATGCCTCGTTGGATTGGACCGGCCGTCGCGTTCGCCATGGCATGCGCCACGCCGCCGCCCCCTTCTGGCCCCGACAAGCCCGACGATAGCGGAACGCCCACCCCGTCGGAGGAGACCGACGTCCTCTTCGAAACCTACGCCGCGCAGCCAAGCCTCGATCCTCTCCGGATCCGCGTCCTCCTCGCCCCCGACACGGTGGAGGACGGCCAGCCGGTCCACTTGGAGCTCGCGCTCGACGGCGCGACGGACCTCACAACGATCTCGATCGGCCTCCGCAGCGACCGCGACGGCGGCCTGGCGCCCTTCCAGCTCGACGCCGCGCGCGGCGTGTTCGTATGGGACGGGACGCTCACCGCCGGGCAGCACACCCTGAACGTCCGTGCCAACGCCGATGACGGCCGCGTCGCCACGTTGGACCTGTACGTCGGCATCTGCCAATGGCCACCGGTCGAGACCTTCGACGCAGCCAGTCCGCCCACGGGTTGGACCTCGTACGGCTCGGCCTACCTCGAGCCCGCGGGATGGC
>JBEIFN010000205.1:0-4686 GCA_040382435.1 Alphaproteobacteria bacterium | reverse complement strand
GAGGCGCTCGCCAAGAACGAGCTGGTGCCGTTCGACGAGATGCATCCCTCGCTCGCCAAGATCAAGGTGTACGACGAGAACGGTGAGATCGACCGTGAGGCGTCGAGCCGCCGGGCGAGCGTGGCGTACAGCCAACTGCAGATGCTGATCGCTTGGACGATGTCGCAGGCCGGCGAGCGCGCCATCGCCGATGTCCTCGCACGCGTTCGCGACGGCGAGGACGCACAGGTCGCCCTCGCGGCGGTGGTCGGTGCCCCGTCCTTTGGTGAGGCGCTGGTCCGGTGGGAGGCGTGGCTGCGCAGCCAACCCGAGATGGTCCGCGAGCTCGCACTGGTCGCGCAGGGCCAGAAGGGAGCGTCCGCGGCGCCAACGGTGCTCGATGGTGGGGCCGACGCCGATGCCGACCCGGTGCTCGCGCGGCGCCGGGATCTCGCCAACTTCACCCGGCTGGGCGAGCTGCTCGCGCGCCGCGGACGGCATCGGGCGGCCCTGCTCGAGTACGACAAGGCGATCGCGGCCGAGGATGAGCTGTCGCCCGTTCTGTCGAACCGTCGCGCGACCTCGCTGATCGAGCTGGGACGCCTCGACGAGGCGCGCACGGTGCTGGAGCCGGTCGCCGCGGCGTACCCGGAGTTTGCGCTCACCTGGCAGCAGCTTGCCGTCCTCGCACGACGCGGGGGGCAGTCGGGGCTGGCGGTGGAGCACCTACGCCGCGCGCTCGAACTGGCGCCGTTCCACCAGCCCACGCGCGAGGCCCTCCAGGCGCTGCTCGTCGAGACGGGGGACGCCGAGGCGGCGCAGCGAGAGGCCTCGGTGCTCCAGATCCTGCAGCGCGGTGGCGATGACGTGGAGCGCGCGCCGATCCACGAACGGTCGGGCGCGTTCGAGCTGCCGCGCTCCGAAGCGCAAGGAGCCGCGGCGGGCGGTGGACCGCCGGGCAGGCCCGTCGGTCAGAGCCGCCTCGAAGGCGCGCCGGCGCCGGACTTCTCGGCCGACAAGATCGGGGGTGGCTCGGTCACGCTCTCCGGGTTGCGCGGCAAGGTCGTCGTGCTCGACTTCTGGGCGACGTGGTGCGGTCCGTGCCGCGCCACGATGCCGGGGCTTTCATCGATGTCGGAGCGCCTCGGTCCGCGGGGACTCGTGGTTCTCGGTCTGAGCGACGAGCTGTCGAGCGTGGTCGACCGCTTCTTGGCCGGCGAGCGCGCCCAGGGGCGGTCGTACAAGCAGCAGCTTGCGTTGGAGTCCGGTGGCGTCCGGCGGAGCTACCGCGTCAGTTCACTCCCGACGTTGGTCCTCGTCGATCGACAGGGCGTGGTCCGTAAGGTTCATGTAGGCGCAGGCGATCTGGCGGCGCTCGAAACAGAGATCGAGGCGTTGCTCGCGGAATAAGTGGGCACAGGAGGGGTGGGATGAGCGACGAAGCGAAGTTGGCGGCCCTCGGGGCAGCGGGGGCTGACCTCCGCCGTGCGATCGCCGCGGGGATCGTTGGTCAGCAGGGCGTGGTCGACGCGTTGTTGACGGCGGTGTTCGCTGACGGCCACGTGCTGTTCGTCGGCGTGCCCGGGTTGGCCAAGACCCTGCTCGTTTCGACGTTGGCGCGCGCCGTGGGCGCGTCGTTTGGTCGGGTGCAGTTCACGCCGGACCTGATGCCGTCCGACATCACCGGCGTCGACCTTCTCGAAGAGGACCCCGAGACCCGCCGTCGAACCTTCCGTTTTGTGCCGGGACCGGTGTTCAATCAGCTGGTCCTCGCCGATGAGATCAACCGCACGCCGCCCAAGACCCAGGCTGCGCTGCTCCAGGCGATGCAAGAGCGCCGTGTCACCGCCGGCGGGACGACCCACGCCCTGCCGCAGCCGTTCCTTGTCTTCGCGACGCAGAACCCGATCGAGCAGGAGGGCACCTACCCGCTCCCTGAGGCGCAGCAGGACCGGTTCTTGCTGAGTGTGCCGGTGGGCTACCCCACGGCCGCCGAGGAGGCCGAGATCGTGCGGCGCACGACGATCGGCGCCGAGCCCGAGATCCCGGTCGTGTTGACGGCCGAGCAACTGGCGGACTTTCAGCGGTTTTTGCGGTGCCTGCCAGTTCCTGACGCCATCGTTGAGCGCGCGGTCTCGGTGGTGCGCGCCACCCGCGAGGCGACCCAGAGCGGCGGACTGCGCTGGGGCGCTGGGCCTCGCGCGTCACAAGGGCTGGTGGTCGCGGCGCGTGCGCGGGCCGGTCTCGCGGGGCGGCCGTTCCCGACCGTCGATGACCTTCGCGGGGTCGCGATGTCGGTGCTGCGGCATCGCGTCGTCTTGGACTTCGAGGCCGAAGCGATGGGCAAGTCCGTCGACGACGTCCTGGAGACGATCATCGCGCGTGAGCTGCGGGCGTGATTCGCTTGCTCTGGTCAGGCTGGCCATGGCGCCGCGGTGCGGCGCGTGGGGAGCGTGCGCCGCGTTCTGCGTCGAATGGCGTGTCGTGGGCGCAACCGGGGCAGCGTATGTCCGGGGGGCCGGCGTGGCATCCCGCCGCGCTGGAGCGGTTGCGTCGCATCCACCTGCGGGCGCGGCTGGCGGCGCGGACGCTTTGGCTGGGCCATCAACGGTCGCGACGTACAGGTGACGGTCAGATCTTCGCCACGCACGTCGACTACGGGCCGGATCACGACGCCCGTCGCATCGACTGGCGGGCTTGGGGGCGCAACGACCGACTCGTGGTCAAACGCTACGACACCGAGACCCGGGTCCCGGTGTGGCTGGTGGTCGATCTGTCGGGGGACGCGGGGACGGGTGGGCAAAGCCCGGGCGCCGAACTCGGTGCCGCCAGCGTGAGCGGCGCAGCGGGCGTCGCGGCGGGGCCGGTCGAGACGAAAGCCGAACGCATCTGCACGCTCGCGGCGACGTTGGCGTTGTGGGTGCAGCGCCAAGGTGAACCTGTGGGGTTGTGGGTGCTCGGTGGTCAAGGCGTGGATGTCGCCGTTCGCACGCCGCGGCACGGCGCCGCCCATGTCGCGTCGGTGGTCGGCACCCTCGCACGAACCGAGTCCGGCGGGCGTGCGGGGCTCGGCGAGGGCCTCGCGGCGCTGTCGCGACGCCGGCCGGGCCGTGCCGTGGTCTTTGTTCTGTCCGATGCCATGGAGCCGGTCGCCACGTTCGCGCCGGCGGTGGCATCGCTCGTCGCGCAGGGCGTCGACCTGCGCTGGCTTCAGGTCGCTGACGAGGCCGAGCTCGATCTCGATCTCGCGGGGGGCGTGCAGGTGTACAGCCCCGAGGGGGGAGTGGAGCTTCCCGTGGATCCGCAGGTCGCCGCGCCTGCGTTCCGCGCGGAGGTCG
Organism: Alphaproteobacteria bacterium; assembly: GCA_040382435.1. GTDB lineage: Bacteria > Myxococcota_A > UBA796 > UBA796 > JBEIFN01. The sequence goes on along the minus strand of JBEIFN010000205.1, from coordinate 1,369 downwards.
CGGAGTGGAAGGAGGACGTCCGCCGTGCCGTCACCGGCGTCGGCGCGGTCCACCTGTGGATCCCCACGCGCGAGCCGCTCGAGCGCACGGTGCTGCGGATCGCCAAGGACGCGGTCGGCGTGTACGGCGGATCGCCTCGCGGCTCGGTCCGACCTCCCGCGCTTGGTGACGAGGGGGCCGCGTGAGCGTGCTGTGGACGACTCCCTGGGCCGCATTGGCTGCGATCGGCGTCGTCCTGCCGATCTGGGCGCACCTCTCGTTGCGTCGACCGACGGAGCGCCGTGCGTTCGGCGCCATGATGCTGCTCGAACGGGTCGTCAAACGGCTCCGGCGGCATCGGCGTGTGCAGGACCGCGCGTTGCTGGCGCTGCGGACCTTGGCGTTGCTCGCGGCTGTGTTGGCCGTGGTCGGGCCGGTGCTGCGCTGGACGGGCGCGACGCCGGTGGGCCAAGGCGCGATGAGGACGCTGCTGTTGATCGACCGCTCCCGGTCGATGAACCTCGCCGACGGACAGGAGCGGCTGCTCGACCGAGCGCGCGACGCGGCACGGCGTCACCTCGACGGGTTGCCTGTGGGCGGTGAGGTCGCCGTGTTGGCCTACGGTGCCGAGGTGGAGGCGGTCAGCGATGGCTGGCGCGCGGTCGACGATCCGTCGGTCCGCTCGGGGCTCGACGCCCTCGCTCCTGGGGACGGTTCGGGCGACCTGCGTGCCGCGCTGCACGAGGCGCGCAGGCTCCTTGATGGGGCGTCCGGCGATGTGCTCGTGTTCACCGACGAAGCGGGGCCCACGATGATCCCCGAGGCCACCTCCGAGATCGCGGCGTTGGCCGAGCAGGGCGTCGCCGTGGTTCCGATGCCCGTGCACGCCGATCCCCCCGCGAACGTCGAGGTCGCGTCGGCGACGTGGTCCGAGGGCCTCGAGGGCGGTGAGATCCGGTTCGTCGTGCGGAATTATGGCAGCGCCGACGTCGAGGTGAGCTGCGAGGCGCGACTCCCCGACGAGGCGGTCGTCCCGGTGTTCGTGACGGTGCCCGCCGGTGATGAGGCGCAAGCGCGGGCGACCGTTCCCAAGGGCGCCGCAGGCGGCATCGGTCGCGTTCACTGCGACGACGCCGCGCTGTCGGGCGACGACGATCACTGGTTCCATGTGCCGCCGTCGGGTGCGGGCAAGGTGTGGGTGGTCGACGGCGATCCGGGGGACACGCCGATTCGGTCCGAAGTGTTCTTCCTCGAACGCGCCCTCGCGCCGGGCGTCGGTGGCGCCGTCGTCGAGGTCCTGACGCCGCCTGGGCTGGCCAGGCTCAATGTCGAGACGACCCCGATCGCCTTCCTCGCCAACGTTGGAGACCCCCGGCCGCACGCCGAGACG